>JBCDKV010000201.1:0-7927 GCA_038746215.1 Bacteroidota bacterium
AGATGTCTACATTGATAACACCAAAACGATCAATGTGGAGATTGAGCAGCGCGAACCCGTGGTGCGAGTCATAGATGGCGAAGGGCGCAATTACTATCTGGATGAAGCGGCTAATTATATGCCATTATCCGAGCATCATGCCGCTCGCGTACTAGTGCTGACAGGTTTTATTCAACCACACGAACCCAACTTTATGAAAATGCCTCAACACCGACTGAAAGATTTATTTGAACTGACGAAGCGAATCCTAGCCGACGATTTTTTCCGTCATTTGATAGAGCAGGTACACGTCAGTCAAAATGGAGACATTATTTTTATTCCAAAGCTGGGGAAGCAGCAAATCCTCTTTGGAAGATACCTCAATATCGATGAGAAATTACAACGCCTAAAAATCTTTTATAAGGAAGCCATGCCAAGAGCGGGCTGGACTAAATACCAAATGATTGACATACGATTTAAAGATCAGGTCGTGTGTAAAAAGTAGGGAAAAAGTAAATCACCAAACAAAACAGATAAACAGTAAATTATGAATGACATGACAAAGAATCCTATTGTAGTAGCATTGGATATCGGGACGACTAAAATATGTGTCGTGGCGGGACGAAAAAGCGAATACGGAAAATTGGAAGTATTGGGAACGGCGAAAGTAGAGTCGCTCGGAGTGTTGAGAGGCGTGGTTTCTAATATCGAAAAAACGGTGAATGCTATTGCGGAAGCTGTGGCATCAGTCAGAAGGGCTACGAAAGAAGATTTCACGCATGTTCATGTCGGTATCGCAGGGCAGCACATCAAAAGTTTGCAGCATCGAGGTATCTTGACGCGCGACAGCAATCATACAGAAATCAGTAATTATGATATTCAGCGATTGATAAAGGATATGCACAAGCTCGTTTTGCCGCCTGGTGATAAAATATTGCACGTCATTCCGCAAGAATATACGGTAGATAATGAGCAAGGTATTACTGATCCCATCGGTATGTCAGGAGTGCGTTTGGAAGCCAATTTCCACATCATTACGGGACAAATCACAGCTTCCAATAATCTTTATCGTTGTGTAGAACGTGCTGGTTTACAAGTGTCTAGCATGACGCTAGAACCTATCGCTTCTGCCACTGCGGTATTGAATGAAGAGGAAAAAGAAGCGGGCGTAGCACTGGTAGATATAGGTGGCGGCACGACTGACATCACAATTTTCCAAGACGGCATCATTCGCCATACTGCTGTGATTCCTTTTGGTGGTAATATTGTGACGCAAGACATCAAGCAAGGCTGTCGGGTGATGGAGCAGCAAGCCGAAAAACTGAAAGTGAAGTTTGGTGGTGCATTAGCAGAAGAGGTCTATGACAATCGAATCATTACGATTCCAGGGTTGAGAGGTCGAGAACCAAAAGAGATTTCTGAAAAAAATCTAGCACGTGTCATTCAGGCGCGTATGGAAGAAATTCTGGATCACGTTCATTTTGAAATCAAGCGTTCGGGCTTTGAAAATAAATTGATCGGTGGCATTGTCCTTACGGGCGGTGGCGCATTGCTGAAAGACATCGAGAAATTGGCAGCTTATCATACGGCACTGCCTACGCGCATTGGTGTTCCCATTGAGCATTTAGCCCACGGCTACATGGAGCAAGTTTGTAGTCCCATCTACGCCACGGCAATCGGACTATTGCTTAAAGCAGTGGATGATATTGAGCAAGGACGTATCAAAGTACCAAAAGTGGTACAAGAAGCGGAAACGCCCGTTGTGGAACAAGTGCAAGAGGCGGAAGTCCCCGCTGGTAAATGGTACGAAAATGTATTCAAGAAAACCAAAGAATGGTTCGAAGCAGAACCAGATCGAGAATTTTAATTTATTGTTTATTCGTTTATGTGTTGAACTGTTGAATCGAATAAACAAGTAAACAGCTCAACAAATCACCAATCAAAAACAGACAGCCATGATATTCAACCTGATAGATGAAAAAAGCGAAGCCCCGATCATAAAAGTAATTGGAGTAGGTGGTGGCGGTAGTAATGCCGTTACGCACATGTACAACCAAGGCATCGTGGGCGTAGATTTTGCCATTTGCAATACCGATGCGCAAGCGATGGATTTGAGTCCAGTTCCCGTGCGCATTCAATTGGGACCAAGCCTGACCGATGGTCGTGGGGCGGGTTCTAAGCCTAATATTGGAAAGTTGGCTTGTGAAGAGAGCATAGAAGAAGTGCGCCAATATTTGTCCAACAACTGCAAAATGTTATTCATCACGGCTGGTATGGGTGGCGGCACAGGAACGGGTGCTGCTCCAATCATTGCACGGACGGCAAAAGAAATGGACATCTTAACGGTGGGTATTGTCACAACGCCTTTCACCTTCGAGGGTCGTCGCAGAGGACAACAAGCCAACGAAGGACTGCAAGAATTCAAGAAGCATGTCGATACCTTGATCGTGATCTCCAATGATCGTTTGCGACAAGTCTTCGGTAACTTGGTGCTGTCGAAAGCCTTTTCTCAAGCAGATGATATTTTGACGACCGCTGCCAAAGGTATTGCTGAAATTATTACTGTTCCGGGTTATGTGAATGTGGACTTTGAAGATGTGAACACCGTCATGCGCGAGAGTGGTGCGGCAATCATGGGAACAGCAGCAGCAGGCGGCGAAGATCGTGCAAAAATTGCGGTCGATCAAGCCCTGAACTCACCACTTTTGGAGGATAATGATATTCGTGGCGCACAGCATATCCTACTCAATATTACTTCTGGTACGACGGAGGTGACGATGGATGAAATCTTTGAGATCACCGAATTTGTGCAAGAAGAAGCGGGCTACGGTACGGACTTGATTTGGGGAAATTGCTACGATGAGTCTCTAGGCGATAAAATCTGTGTCACAGTGATCGCGACGGGTTTTGAAAAAAACAGAAAAAAGACCGTCGCCAAAGGTTTTAATACCAATGATGAAAGAGTAAAAGTTTCTTTGGACGACGATATTCAGCCTAAGCGCAGCCCACTTTCTGATATTTCCAATATTCAAGAAGAGGAAGCCGCAGAAGCACCGACTTTTGAGTTTGATAATGTCCGAGAGACGATTGATAAGATACAATACAACAGTTATTCGTACAGAGAACCTTATGTCAGTGATGAGGAGCGCGCGGCCGAAGAGGATGCACGTAGAAAGCAAGCGATGATGGAAAAACAACGCCGAGAACGTTTACGTGCTAATTTGGTGAAGTTGAACAATCCAAAAGTAGTGCATGAACTAGAAAATGAACCTGCCTACTTGCGCAGAGGCGTGCATTTGGATGAAGTGCATCATGCGGACAGTCATCAGCACTCTAAGTGGACGATTTCGGATGACGAAGAGCCACAAATCCGAGCGAATAATTCTTATTTGCACGACAATGTGGATTAGGGCAAGATGTTCGGTATCTATAGTATCAATCATACACTATGATTTATCATAGTTAGTGGTGCTTAGCTAACTTCTTATATATCCTATTTCGATTTACACGTCACATATACTGACCATTTAAGGCATATAAGGACATCTAAGTGGATATAGCAGGAAGTAACAGCGTCATCATAGCGAGAAAAAACTGTAAACCTAGCTTCTATATTTTTGAAAACTTAGGTTTAGGACTGGTTTCGTCTTGGTAAAAAAGGGGAATTTCCTGGTGACGAGCAACAGTCGTCCGTTAGATATTTTTCACCAAATTAAATTCTGAAATAGCTGTTAAAATTAGTTAAATTTAAATTTTAATAACGTATAAAGTGTTAAAATAAGAATTTAAAATCGCTAATTTTTTATAACGGAATAGTATTGTTCGCTATCTAAAATTTAGTAGATAGAAACGCTATCCAATGTAAGTGAAATACAATCACTTTTTCTGGCAAATAAACTTTGCATAAAGGTAAGAAAATAATCGCCTATTTTAACTGACCATAAAACTGATATTGAGTTTTCCGAACCCAAAACAGTAGCCATGCCCAAAAAACATCACATCACCAACCACTACATCACCTGCGCAATCCATGCTTTAATCGCTTGTTCGCCTTCCTGTGGAGCGAGTTCTTCGTGCAACTGCTTTAGGGCAGGGCTAGCAGGATCGTGTAGGACTTTTCCGAGTGCCTTTGCCAATTTGTAATCGTTTGTTGAGGCATAGTTTTTGAACTTCCGTTTGAAAGCAATCAGCCTAAAGTTTAGAACCTCATATTCTTGTTCTGAGAATAAGATTTGGAGTTCTATTCGGTAAGCGGTTCTGCGATTGCTGGTTTTAATTTCCGTTTGTGGCGCATTAATCGTCTTGTGGATGTATTCGGAGGCTGCTCTGTATTTGCCTTTCAGTAGAAAAGCCGTAGCGATATTGATATAGAATCTATGCTTGACGTTGGCTGCTAGATTTTGCTCGTAGACATTGATGCCACTTTCTATTGCTGCAACGGCTTCTAGTATGGCGTCATAGTCTCCTTTCGTTAGCCAATAAGCAAGCTGTAAGTTATTTTTTCGCTGAAAGATGATGGACTTTAGTCTAAAACTATCCGTGAGCGCATTAATTTGGATAAATTTATGAATAACGCTAGGGATTTCATCTAGCTTGCCGAGTTGGAAGCAACTGACACAATAGTTATTCAAAAATCCAGTGTAGCGAACTTGAAAGTCGTAGTCTTTTTTGAGCAAATCATCATACTGTTCAAATGCCTGAATGAGTTGTTGGAGTAATTCATATTTCTTTTGATGATCGCCTTGCGCAGCAGCCAACATCGAATTGGCAAAGTAGTAGCAGATAATGCCATTCAAAGATAAATTCTCGGAAATGGGTTGTTGGAGTAAGTCAAAATCTTCTACTTTTAGGTGCGCCCTATCGTACCGAATCTTCGCAAAAAGTGCTTCGTACAAATCTAGTAATTCGAAATCTGCTTGGATGGAAACTAGTTTTTGCTGGCTCTCTGCGATCAATTGATTGATCTTCTTAGTCGCAATCCGACTGCTTTTAGTGGATTGACGAACAATGCGTCTTTCCAAAAAATTGAGTTCTAGGCTCAGTATATCAAAATGGTATTGTGCTGCCGCTTTCTTTGCCTTTTCTACTCTTTTATGGGCTTGTTTGACAAGTCCACGCTCCAAAAGTACGTGTGTATCTACCCACAATTCTAGTAATTCGACGCGTGTAATTGCTGATTTAGCGTGCGTTCTCAGACAAGCTAAAATACTGTTGTATAAATAATTTTTTAGCGTCGCCAGATGCTTAAATGAAACCGATGCACTTAACTTCTTCTCTTCGTAAGTCTCCATCTTTTCCAATACGTCAAACAGCTTTATGTACTGACTTTCATACTCACTCGCATAAATAGTAGACCATTTTTTAAATTTAATTTTTTCCTTCTTGTTTAGAGATTTTACTAAATCGAATAATTCTTTAGACATGTAAAAAGCTGATTGACAGTATTTTAAAATTTTATAAAGTGTATTTAAAATCCTAAAAATAACTACTAAATCGGATAGTTTAGTATAGTACTCCGTCCTATCTTTGCAGTGCAATTGATTAAAAGAAAAATTAAAACCATCATGAAGAATTTATCAATCGTTTTACATCTATTTGTTCTATCGCTACTTATCTTTTCCTGTGAGCAAATTCAGGTTGGAGAACTGATTAATGGGACTTGGAAAGGAGATTTGAGCCGCTTTTTCAGCTCGGAAGTACCTAATAATCTCGATCTAAAACTGGACGAGGACTTAGCTTTCCAGTTTGCTAATCTCAAATCATCTCGCTATCAACTCACCAGCCTAAAAATGGACATGGGCGTGGTTCGATCAGAGCGGGTAACGAGGGCAGGGAGTGCTGCTTTTAAAACGATTGGTGCAGAAGACGTGGATTCTATGATCGTTGTGACTGTTCCGCAGGACTCTATTTTCAAAGAATTCATTCCCGTTTATGTGCGCTCTGATCGAAACGATTTAGAAATGATTAAAGGTGTTTTCATTCCAGAGGAAGCACTGGGTATTACCAGTGAAATGCAGGACGGAAACGGCTATACCATCCAACTGAGCGATGGCACAACGATTACGATTCAAGGAACAAATGCGTCACATTATCTCATGGACTCTTACTACGCAGAACAAAACTTTTTTAAAACGGACGTCGAGTAATTTCCTGCTAAACCAAGTTTCCTTATAGCTTACGATTAGTTTACCATCTACGAAAAGAACAGAGATGGAGTGGGTGAAATAGGTGCGACAGTAAGATGGTCTGTCCGCTTATTTCGATTGCAGCCCACTTCATTGTCCTAAACTTGAAATGAGTACACGATTCTAAAATCCAAACAAGCTCTTAGTATAGATTACTGGACATTCCAGACTACAGAAGAAAAGAGAAGTAGATTACATAGCTACACTAGCCGCTTTTCTTAGTGTTTCTAAGTGTACTTAGTGTTTCAAATTTGTGTTTTGTCCAGTAGTCTACTCTTAGTACTAAAATCTTTTTGCTTACACACCTAGTAACGGACAAATAATAACTTCCCGATTTATGACGGCATCTTTTGCCCTGCTACTGCGTTAAAAAGCCTCGCTAGCCGAAAGGATGCCTACGTTTTTCGCCTTGTAACAGAACAAAATCTGCTCGGTCAAAATGAGGAACTTATTTTTTATCCGTTACCTAATACTTTGACCTACAGGATTTTAATCTAGCATTTTTCAACACAACAATTAATTTAACCACCAAGAGGAATAGATGCGTATCAGACATCTACGGTTCCTCCTATTTAAAAATGTAACAATGAGAAATTTAAGATTAGTAAGTCTATTTATGGGTGTTTTGGCAATCATGCTCTTCTTTGCCGCCTGCGAAAAAGAAAATATGGATAGCGTCGCACCTGTAGTTACCCCACAGCCAAAAACCATTGCCCAATTTGACGAAAACCATGCTCAATTGGAAGCAAAAGATGTCTTGCAACTGGACGAAGCCTTGGAAAGTAGAGGGACAAAAACACTCGTGTACACACTCACAACCACAGTGGCGGCGAATGCTTGGAAAACATTTGCGTATACCAAAGCCAATTTAGCGGGCTACAAATACACTGCCGTTGTGACGCCTATTGGTGGAGACCCTGACTTATATATCTATGGCTACGACCTTGATAGTGAAAACCCTTGGAGGTACATTCGCAGAAGTGCCACAGCGGGTGCGGACGAGTCAACGCTATCGGGCAGCGACTTGAATACGGCGGAAGCATACGGCTACTTTGCGGTATATGGCTATACGGCTTCTTCCTTCACGATTCGCATTTACAGAGAAGACATCTGTGCTTCCGAAGACTGCATCTCAGTGCGAACCGCTAATGTGAAAGCCGTTCAAGAGGGCAGTCGCTACCTCATTACAGATGGACTTTCTCGTATGTTTATTGCCCCGAACAGCACGGAAGCCAAACAAATCGTCAAAGTCTTCCACCATTACGGTATCAATCAGAGTTGCTTTGTTGGTCGTCCTGGTGCATCATTCTTTTACCTGAACAAAGACGGCAATGCGCCTGTGGGAGTCATGTCAGGAGAAGATTGCATCGGTTTCAATCCAAATACTATCGAAGTAAAACAAATCAATGGACGTTGGAAAATCGTAGATGGCAACCACTGGATGTTTGATTTTGAGGGCAAAGAAGACGAAGCGAGAGCAGCATTTTGTATCATCAAAAAGTATGGCTTTACGAAATCCTGCTACGTTGGTCGCCCAAATCCGTCTTTACAATATTTGAGGCAGTAAGGAGATTAAGATAGACTACTGGACATTAGGGTAAAACAAACCACTAAGAAAACTAAGATATACTGCAAATGGGATAAAAGAGTGCTTTCATTTTTGAAAAAAGCAGAGGCTAAGGAACTCGATCTGTCGCAAGTGCTCTCTGATCGGGTGGGGCTGTGGCGACTGCGTCAGTCGAGCCCACTACGCAAAGGGCAGG
>JBCDKV010000202.1:0-7922 GCA_038746215.1 Bacteroidota bacterium
TAATTCTACTAATCCTAAAATCTTGAAAATCCTGATTCCAACAAAATACAAATAGATTTATTCACACAAAAATAGAACACATGCAAAAGGATGATTTAACTTACAAAATTATTGGCTGTGCAATGAAAGTACATAGCAAAATGGGTGTTGGTTTTCAAGAAGTCATTTACCAAAGATGTTTAGCCATTGAACTAGAAAGAGCTGGTTTGTCTTACGCGAGAGAGCAAGAACAAAGTGTTTACTATGATAATATAGAGGTAGGTACTCGAAGAGCAGATTTTGTGGTAGAAAATCAAGTAGTAGTAGAACTGAAAGCACTGATCAAATTGGAAGATGTGCATATCGCACAGGCGAAGAATTATACAGTCGCTTATGATTTCCCTAAAGGTTTGTTGATTAATTTTGGAGCAAAAAGCTTAGAATACAAGCTCATGTTCAATCCTAAATATAATGATGCTTGATCATTGTCAGAAGCAGGATTCACAGAATGGAAGAATTTTCAGGATTTGTAAATAGGACGTGTACGTAATTCTGTCAATCCTAAAATCTAGCAAATCCGGCTTCTGACAAAAGGGAAATTGTTAGAAGCAGAATTCTCAGAATGGAAGAATTTTCAGGATTTGTAAGTAGGACGTGTGCGTAATTCTGCTAATCCTAAAATCCAGCAAATCTTGATTCTGACAAAACACCATCCTAATGACTACAATACAAGACTTAGAGCAACAATTGGGTATACAACTAACGCAACAAACAGATATTACATCTGTTCGCCAGTTTCATACCAAATGTGGGTATTGTTGCAATGAAAGGGAAGAAGTCATTGCGCTTGCTATCATAAAAACGGAAATAGAAAGTATTCATCTTCCAGCTAGTTTTCAAAGCTTGCGGTATCTTAATCTGGGTAGCAATGCTAAGCTGAAAAGCCTCACTTTTGAAGGCAGTTTACCTCATTTGGAGCATTTAGATATAAGCGATAGTGCACTGGAAAGTTTGACTTTGCCTTATAGCTGCGGACAACTGAAATGGCTAGATGTAAGTCGTAATCAAATTCAATATCAAATCCTGTTTGGAGCAGAACTGCCTAATTTAAAATATTTGGATGTCAGTGGCAATCAACTCACCGCTTTGGAACTGCCCAATTGCCCGAAACTACAATATCTTTATGCAGCGGACAATCAAATTGACTTTTTGGAAATTTATTCCACGAGCAAAGAATTGGAAGTCCTACATCTGCGCAACAACAAACTAGAAGTACTACCCAACAATCTACTCAATCTAATGGCACTCAATAGCCTCTATTTGCATGGCAATCCGCTTTCCAAACTGCCTGCTGAAGTGATTTCGCAAGACGAAAGAGGCAATTCCTTTGCTGATGTCCGCAACCATTTGCTTTCCATCGCAGAAGATGGCGCAGCCGAAAATGATGAAATCAAATTAGTACTTTTGGGCAATAGTACGGCTGGTAAAACTTCGCTCTTGCGCTATTTGACCGAGCAGCAATACGATGAAAGTCTATCTTCTACACATGGCATTCAAAACCGTCTTTGGCAAGCAAAAGACAAGGCTTATTTTGTCAATATTTGGGATTTTGGCGGACAAGAATACTACCATGCCACACATCGGCTGTTTCTTTCCCAAAATGCGGTCAGCTTAATTCTCTTTGAACAAGCCACCAATCGGCAGACCGTCATACAGACAGACATCAAGCTCTACGAAAACGGAAAAGTCGTACAAAAGCAATTGCCTTTACAACATTTCCCTTACGCCTATTGGTTGGATAGTCTATGTTATTTCAGTCAAACACCCCATGTAGAAGATACGCTTTTGGTACAAAGCAAAATGGACATCGAAAATGCAAAAAGCATCTCCGTCTCAGATGCCAATAAAGCAAAATATGGTCTGGATGAAGAGCATATTTTTAGATTGAGTGTAAAAGGAGCAGCGGAAGCTACCAAAAAGTATCAACGCCGCTACGAAGACTTTGAAGAACAGCTTTTTGAAGTACTAGAAGCCAACAAAGCCAAATATGAGATCAGCAGCAAATGGCTAGAAATCAAGCGACAAATCCGAAAAATTGGGAAAGATCGCATCCAAATGAGCTATGATGAATATGTCGCTTTTTGTGAACAAATTCGGCCAGACATCAGCGAAAAGCAAGCCAATGGGAGTTCACTTTTGGATACGCTCACCGCTTATCTGTATGATATTTCCGTCATTTTGTATTATCCAAAAATTGAAGCCCTGAAAGATACCGTTTTTGTGTATCCACAATGGGTGACCGATACTATTTACAAGGTCTTGGATTATAGCGTCATCCAAAATGAAGGTAAATTCAATCGAGCGCATGTCGAAGCAGTCATCGGTGCTGCCAATGCCGAGCAAATCATTGCTTTGATGCAGCAATTTGAGTTGGTTTTTGCCGTCAAAAATACCGATGACCAGTATATCGCACCACAATATCTACCCGAAAAGAATCCTGAGCAAAAAAGCTACAACAAAAGTCTTCGGAAAGCACAACATGCCTTTACAATACACTATCCCAACTTCATGCCAGGCAGCGTCATGACACGTCTCATTGCACGCTATGGCAATCTAGCAGAAGATGTTTTTTGGAAGCGCGGCATTGTGTTCGAGCAAAATGAGGTCAGTGTCATCGTACAAAGTCATCCAAAACAAAAGCGCATTAGCGTACATACAGATCAATTGGATCAGTCGGTGATTGCAGGCCTGTTTGCTGATTTTCAAAGCATCAACGAGCGCAATCCAAGCGTAGAAGTTTCTGTTGATGGCGAAAATTTTGTTGCCATTACCGAGCTTATAGCACATCCTATACAAAATCCAAAAATTGAATGCATTTCGGGAGAACTAACAGATTTTGCTAACTTTGGCTTGTTATTAGGTAAAACAAATCTATTTTTCAAAAAAGAACAAAAATCAATGAAAGGACCAGAGCCAATAGATCAGTTACACAACTTAATAGAAAGAAATCGAATAGAAAGTGCCTTGGGCTTATTGGACTCAAGAGTTGAGGACAACAACCAAAAAATACAAGTAGTCAAATTAAAACAGGATTGGAGTCTGCTACAACGCGACAAAAGATTGGGCGTACTGGATAGCAGGGATGAAAGTACCCGACAGAATAAGCTTGTTTTGGCTATTTTAGATTTGGGTAATGAAATATTAGGCATAGGAGATATCGGGACGGATGATTCCATTGATGAACCGCCCACTCCAGCAACAAGCAAAGGCAAAATCTTTTTCTCCTATGCTTGGGGCGTAAATGATCAAACTGGGCAAAATAGAGAAGCACTCGTCGATCAACTCTACAATTCGTTGGAAGCAGATGGCATCGACGTCATCCGCGACAAAAAGGATTTGAACTATGGAGAACTGATTAGCACCTTTATGGAGCAAATTGGGCAAGGAGATTTGGTGATTGTTTTCACAAGCAAAAAGTATGCGAGATCGCCTTATTGCATGTTTGAACTATACGAGATTGCACGAAATTCGAGATGGGATAAGGAAGCCTTTCGCAAGCAGATTCTACCCGTCATTGTAGAATATGTTCCTTTCAACGAGCCAAATACCTTGATTGAGTATTTGAATTACTGGAAGAACAAGCAAAGCGACTGGGAAACCTTAATCCAACAGATGACTGCTCATCTAGGCGAACATCAGATGGATGAATACCAAAAGATTAAGAAGATCAATCAAAATTTCGGAGATTTGGTCGGCTGGCTGGGAGACATTAATGCTAGTAACAATAAATTGCTTGCTGACAACGATTTTGCCCTGGTCAAAACTGCGATTTTGCAACGCTTGAATGCTTGAAGATTATCAGGTGTGGGAAGTTTTGTGTTTCCGTCCGAAGAGATTTGTCAAGCATACTTGTTGCGCGATTTCATAGCATTGACTCAGGCTATTTTTGAGTCAAATGTTAAGAAAAACAGGACTTCGTACACGCCTAATTTTTAACACATAGTCACATAGAAACACATAGCTGTTATAGATTGATTTTTAGTAAGTTATCTTAGTTTTTTTAGTGTCTTAATTTTGCGCTAATAGCAGTCTAAACACATCAATTTAAAAATATGAATTTGCTCAAACTCAGTTGGAAAAATTTGACCTACAAGCCACTCTCCATGTTGCTTAGCATTTTGCTTTTTGCACTAGGTGTTGGCTTGATTGCTTTGCTCTTTTTGTTAGAAGATCAAGTGCAAAAGAACTTTGATAAGAATTTGGCGGGCGTCGATTTGGTCGTTGGGGCAAAGGGAAGTCCGCTGCAACTTATCCTGAGCAGCATGTATCATATTGATGCGCCAACGGGCAATATTACCATCAAAGAAGCCCGTCCTTTTTTGAATCCTAAACACCCTTTGATACAAAAAGCCATTCCCTTATCTATGGGAGATTCCTATGGCGGCTATCGTATCGTTGGAACGACGCCTGATATTTTAGATTTTTACGAAGCGCAAGTTGCAACGGGTGAGGTTTGGCAACACAATTTTGAGGTGACGCTTGGTGCAAGAGTAGCAGCAGAAAGGAATTTGAAGCTAGGCGATGAATTTAAAAGTTCGCACGGTTTTGTGGACGATGAAGACCTAGCACACGCAGATGCGCCTTCTTTTAAAGTGGTCGGTATATTGGCAGAAAATGGTACGGTACTCGATCAGCTAATATTGACGACCAATCAAACTTATTGGATGGTGCACGAACACGGAGGCGAAGGGGACGAAACAGCACACGATCATAGCGAGGAAGAACATGCACACGATGATCACGATCACGCAGCACACGATCACGGAGAGCATGCGCACGAACACGATGCGCCCAAGCCACTGACCGCTGCTGCCGATGATAAAGACATCACAGCACTTTTGCTCAAGTTCAAAGGGCGCAATTTCCAAGCCCTCAATTTGCAGCGCAATATCAATGAAAATACCGATATGCAAGCGGCTACGCCCGCTATTGAGATCAATCGCTTATATGCCTTGATGAACACGGGTGAGCAAGCTCTACGCATACTTGCCATTGTCATTATTATTGTTTCTGGTTTGAGTATTTTCATTTCTTTGTTTTCCTCTTTGAAAGAGCGCAAATACGAACTGGCTTTGATGCGTGTCATGGGAGCAACGCCTTCTAAGCTGTTTTCCTTAATCGTGCTAGAGGGCTTGATTTTAGCGTTTATTGGCTTTTTATTGGGTATGCTGCTTAGTCATGGTGGTATGCAAATCTTTGCGGGCGCACTGAAAGAAGCCTATCGCTATTCCTTTTCGGGTTTGACTTTTTTGCCCCAAGAATTATTGCTGTTTGCTGGTGCTATCGGCATTGGTTTTCTAGCGGCGGTCTTGCCTGCCATTCAAGCCTCCAAAACAGATATTTCAGAGACTTTGGCAGAGGTTTAAACAAGCTGACTTTTATCCTTTTTATTTCAATTTTTATCCATGAAGTTATCACCTATTCTTCTATTTGTATTCGCATTTCTGTTTTCCTCCCTAAATCTACTTGCGCAAGACAGCAAAGCAGAAAAGGAAAAAGACGAAGCGGACAAAAAAGAAGAGAAAAAGAAAAGTCCATTCAAAGAATATAATAAAGTTATCACAGCAGAAGCAGTGAGCGATGAAGGACTATTTACCGTACATCGAGTGGCAGAAAAATGGTATTACGAAATTCCTTTTGCGACATTGGGCAAAGAACTTTTGCTGGTGAGCCGTTTGTCAAAATTGCCTTCTAATTTGAGTCCTTACCTCAATGCAGGCTCTAAAATGAACGAACAAGTGGTGCAATGGGAGCGCAAGCAAAATAAAGTATTGCTGCGGACAGTGTCTTACCAAAATATAGCGGAGGAAGAATCGCCCATCTATCTTTCCGTCAAGAACAACAATTTGCAACCCATCGTGCAAGCCTTTAAGATCGAAACCTTCAACGAAGATTCTACTGCGCTGGTCATTGAAGTGACGAGCATGTTCACCAAAGATGTACGTGCCATTAGTGGACTATCCGAAAATCTGCGGAAGATATACAAAGTCAAAAACTTGGACGCCAATCGGACGTTCATTGACACCATCAAAAGCTTTCCGCTAAATATTGAAGTTAAGCACACCATGACTTTTAATGCGGGCGCACCACCCAGCAACTCCAAAACAGCGAGCATGACGCTACAAATGAATCAATCTATGATTTTACTGCCCGAAGATAAAATGCAGCCGCGCCTCTACGACGAAAGGGTTGGCTGGTTTTCGGTCAGTCAGATAGACTATAATTCGGAAGCTTTGAAATCGGATCGAAAAACCTACATCCGACGCTGGCGACTCGAACCCAAAGACCCAGAAGCTTATGCACGTGGCGAATTGGTAGAACCCGTGAAACCTATCGTTTACTATCTTGACCCCGCTACGCCCATCAAGTGGCGACCCTATTTCAAGCAAGGTATCGAAGATTGGAATGAATGTTTTGAAGCGGCTGGTTTCAAAAATGTGATTAGCGCTAAAGATCCACCCACACCAGAAGAAGACCCCGAATTCAGTCCAGAGGACATCCGATATTCGGTAGTGCGTTATGTGGCTAGTACGACTCGGAATGCAGTTGGTCCGAGCGTTTCTGATCCAAGAACGGGTGAAATCTTGGAAAGCGATATCATTTGGTATCACAATCATTTGCGTTCCTATCGCAATCGTTATTTACTGGAAACGGGCGCTGCTAATCCGAGCGCGAGAACCCTAAACACACCAGAAGCGGAAATTGGGGAGATGATGCGTAGGGTCATTTCACACGAAATTGGTCATGCTTTGGGCTTGCCACACAATATGAAAGCCAGCTCCGCCTATCCCGTAGATTCCTTGCGCTCTGGTGCATTCACGCAGAAATATGGCGTTGCGACGACCATCATGGATTATGCCCGCTACAATTACGTGGCGCAACCTGGCGATGAAAATATCCGCTTTATTCGGTCGATTGGCCCTTATGATATTTATTCGATCAATTGGGGTTATCGTTACATCCCAACAGCTAAGAGCGCAGCCGAGGAAAAGCCTATTCTGAACAGCTGGATCAAGGAACACGAGGGCAATCCCGTCTATATGTTTGGTAGCGGCTATCCGCGTTTTGATCCAGATGCGCAGACCGAAAATATTGGAGATGATCCCGTGAAGGCGAGTACTTACGGCATCAAAAATTTGAAGTACGTCGGCGAAAATCTGATGAATTGGACAACGACCGTAGGAGAAGATTACGAAGACTTAGCGGAACTATACGGTGAATTTTTAAGCGTCTGGAATCGCTATATTGGGCACGTCGTGACGATTGTTGGTGGTGTGCATCAGACTTTGAAAAGTAGCGATCAAGAAGGGGCAGTTTATTCACCCGTTCCAAAAAATGAGCAGCAAGCCGCCCTACAATTTTTGAATCGCGAGGTTTTCCAAACACCAAAATGGTTAATGAGCGAGACCATTTTAAGTCGCATTGATTATCCAGCAGCAGTGGAGCAAGTTAGAAGATTGCAAGTTCGACACTTGAATAGCTTACTAGATGAAGGACGTATGCAACGCCTCATTGAATCTGATTTCTTGTTTGAAAAGCCTACCTACCAATTGGATGATTTCCTGACGGATGTTCGGAAAATGATCTGGTCAGAAGTCTACGAGAATAGCTCCATCGACATCAATCGCAGAAACCTACAACGCGCTTATTTAGAAAAGGTCGCTGACTTGATGACGGAGAAAGAGGTCTCCAATATCCGCATTTTCCGTGGCTATCGCACCCGTGTCGATTTGAGTCAATCGGATATTCGCCCGCTGCTGCGTGCCAATTTACAAACGCTAGATCAGCAGTTAAAAAAAGCGGCTAAACGCAGTAAGGATCGAATGACTACCATTCATTTGGAAGATTGTCGGGAACGGATTGCGGAGGTGTTGGAGGATTGA
>JBCDKV010000203.1:0-7898 GCA_038746215.1 Bacteroidota bacterium
ATTTTAGTAAAGTTCCTGAGATCGCGCAACAAGTATGCTTAAAGATTTTTTATGGACGGAAACACAAGTTCTCCGTTATTTTTCTCAGGAAAAATAGCGGAGAACTTGTGTTTCCGTCCGAAGAAACTTACTGAGCATACTCGTTGCACGATTTTCTTGCATTGACTCAGCTCGACTTTAGTCTTTTGCTATTGGTTATAAGCTAATCGCTATCGGCTAATAGCCAACTGCTAAAGTCGAGCCTACTCTGTTCACTAAAATCAGTCTCTTTTATAACCTTGAGTCAGTATCAGCATATCGTTTCCATCTATTTGTGTAGTTACGGCAAAGTTAACGTAGTCAAAGACATCCATGAATAATCCCTCTGCGTCTTCGCCTAAATCGTTGTAGTAAGGCTTTCCTTGCACACTGAGGCTGCCGTCTTCCCAACTTTGCTCTGGAATGCGGAAGGTAAATCCACCATTTTTCAGCAGTAATTCATCCGTTCTCAATAGTACTGCACCGTCTTCGTAGATCATCAATTCGTTGTCTTTATTCAACCTAAGCTCGAACAGTCCCTCCTGATAATTTTCGCGCCCCAATGATACGTAGCTTTCATTGTCGGGATTCCAGACGTAGTAGCGAGCTTCGTAGTCGTAAGTTCCCACAGCTACACCGACCAATTCCGCTAGCTCTGGATCCAGTTGGGGTTTTGCGGCTTTCTTTTGACAGCTCGAAAAAAAGCTCATGACTGCAAAAAGGGCAGCGAATAATAAGGACTTTGATTTGAACATTTGAATCGTTTTCATTTGATTTAAAATTTTTTACTCATTTTTTGAAATCCGCCAAAAAAGAGTGATTGTTTTAGAGCAGGATTGGAACAGGATTGAACTAGAAATCAGCAGTTTGCGGTTCTGACAAGGTGAAAAATTAATTGCATATCTGGATACGGAGTTTATTTTTCATGCAGTCAGGTTCGTAAAATGTTGGTTTATAGGAAAATAATGCTTCAAACCTGCTCTTAATAAATATGTTGTTTTCATTGCAAATGTAAGGCGGTAAGATGCTCGGTAAAGCACAAAAATGAGTGAGGTAGGAAAGCAATGCAGTGAATTGTATTAAAATGAACAGGAAGTTTACATTGGTTACTGCGTAGTCTTAGCAATTTGGACTAATTTTGCTGCGAAAATCAATCATTTTACATCTATCAACTGTTTTATGTATTGGAAGAAATTAATAGAAAGCGTAGCTGCATCATTTTTCTTCCAGTATTCACAAATAGCTATAATTAAACAAATAAAATATGTCTGACGAAGTAAAAAATTCCGGGAAAAAAGGACGTGCTTTTATGTGGTTCTTGGTTTATTTTATGATGTTCATCATCCTACTCATTTGGATTTATCAATACAATGGAAGATACCTACCAGAGTAGGATAGCCTCGCAGCATAGGCGATAGACCTGTGACCATAGCCAACAGCTAGACTTTGTTTATTCGTTGAATTGTTGATCTGTTTATTGCACAGACTCCCTTGATTTTAGTTTTTTTGGGGTTAATGAGTATTAGTCAAAAAATAAACATATCAATATTAGGACTGTACGAAGTCCTGTTTTTTTTGACATCGTATTTGGAAACAGCCTGAGTCAATGCAAGAAAATTGAGCAACAAGTATGCTTAGAGAGTCTCTTCGGACGGAAACACAAATTTCAGCTTATTTTTTAGAGAAAAATAAGCTGAAATTTGTGTTTCCGTCCATAAAAACCCTTTGAGCATACTTGTTGCGCGATCTCAGGAGCTTTCTCGGACTTGTTCCGAGGGGTGTTCAAAACTTCGTACACACCTATATCAATATTATGAATGGAGAAAACTTTTAGCGATTGCCTTACGATAGACCTAAATGGTAAATTATACTGTAAACGGGATAAGTCTGTGCGAACGAATATACCTACTCATCTATTTAAATCGTTCATTCGTCGAACTACAATCCATTGATCCTAAGCACATTAAACCAATCAACAGTTCAGCAAATCAACAAAGATAGAGACGCACTTTTTCATTCCATCCGCAATATATTGTAGTATCTAGCAGCAATAGCAACATACACTTCACAACACACATGCAAGAAAGGCTCTACAAAATAAGAGAACATGCGAAATACGGCTTCATCAATGAGCAAGCAGAAGTCGTTATAGAGCCTCAGTATTACGAAGTGGAAGATTTTTATCAGGGCTTCTCACGGGTGCGTTTCAATGACCGACTCGTTCCTATGGATACGCTAGGTCGCCTATTGATGAAGCATTTCTTCAACTATGTCGGCTTGTTTGAGGAGGGACTAGCACGGGTGCAACTGGTGTCCAAATGGGGCTATATCAACGAACGAGGTACGATTGTCGTTCCTATTGCCTACTACGAAGCAGAAGATTTCAGCGAAGGAAAGGCTGCCGTTCGCCGCTCGGCGCGATTTGGTTATCTGAACAAAGCAGGTGACTGGGCAATAGCCCCTCAATATGAACGTGCTTGGACATTCAGCGAACAGCTAGCAGCAGCCCAATCTAATGGGTACTGTGGCTACATTGATGCAGCAGGCGATTGGGTCATTGAACCTCGATTCGAGCGTTGTCTAGCGTTTCAGTCGGGCGTTGCCATCGTTGTAGTAGAGGATCAATGGGGACTGATTGATCGTCACGGAACATTACTATTGCCTCCTCAATTTGAGTTTTCAAACGATGAAGTGCCTAGCTTTTTTGAAGAACGTGCCAGCTTTCAGCAGAACGGGAAATATGGCTTTATCAATAGTAATGGTGAAATCGTTGCTTCTCCAACCTACGCTTTTGTAGGTGATTTTAGCAATGGACTAGCTTTGGTGCAAGAAAAAGCGCGTTTTGGCTACATCAATTTGGAAGGTCATTTAGCGATCAAAACGCAATTTGAAGATGCTCAGGTCTTTGCAGAAGGTTTAGCTGCTGTCCAATACCAACGGAAATGGGGTTATATCAATACCACAGGGGAATGGATTATTCGACCAAAATATGAGCAAGCGATGCCTTTTAAGAATGGTCTTGCACTAGTCGCACAAAATGGAAAATGGCAATACCTCAATCAGCAGGGTCTCGTCATTTGGCAGGAAAAATAGTAGCTAGCTCGAGAAACAAACAACATACGGCTTTTCGCAACTGCGTCCACAGCTTGTAACGATCAAATAATTATGACAAATAAAGAAATTGCGCAATCCTTTCAATTACTAGGACAGTTGATGCAATTGCAAGGCGAAAACCCCTATAAGATTCGCTCTTACGAAAATGCTTATCGCAAACTAAGAAGCTGGGAAGTACCATTGGAAGAAATGCCCGATCCTGAAATTGCGGCAATTCCTGGCGTGGGCAAAGCCATACACGGAAAAATTAGGGAATTGCTGGACAATGGACAGATGAATACCCTAGAACGCTACAAGACACAAGTTCCTTCGGGCGTACAAGAGATGCTACAAATCAAAGGTTTTGGCGCGAAAAAGATAAAAGCCATTTGGCAAGACTTAGGTGCAGAGTCTATCGGTGAATTATTGTATGCTGTCAACGAGAATCGCTTGGTTGAACTCAAAGGATTTGGTGCAAAAACCCAAGAGGATTTACGCCAAAAACTAGAATATTATCAGCAGAGCAAAGACCAATTTCACTACGCCAAATTGGAAGCAACCGCCGAACAACTGGTCGTTGAATTACAAACGCTATTACCAAGCGCGAAAATTGAGCTGACAGGCGACATTAGACGTAAAATGCCAGTATTGCGGCAAATAGAAATTTTGCTAGGCGATACAGCAGAAAATATAGCAAAAATACAGGAAAACTATACCGTAATTTCCAGCGAGGAACAGCGCATTACGATCCGATACGGCGACGGAGCGATTCCTGCCACCATCTACCTATGCGACCGAGCCGATTTTGGCGTCCATCAAATTAAATATACAGGCAACGAAGCCTTTGTCCATTCCTTAGCACTCGAAGCGAACGAAAAAGATGTACCAATGGAAGAGCAAGAAGTTTTCCAGCATCTTAATCTTTCCTTTGTTGCTCCAGAACTACGAGAACAAGCCTTTACCTCCGATCTTGCCCTCCCCCAACTAATTACAGATCAGGATTTGAGAGGCATTTTTCACGTTCATACGACCGCTAGTGATGGTACGCATACCCTAGCGGATATGTGTACTTACACCAAATCATTGGGTTTTCAATACATTGGCATCACGGATCATTCTCAGTCTGCTTTTTACGCAGGTGGACTGAAAGAAGCGGCATTGTTAGCGCAGTGGGCAGCGATAGATGAACTGAACCAAAAACTTGCGCCTTTCCACATCTTTAAAGGCATAGAAAGTGATATTCTGAGTGACGGTCAATTGGATTACGAAGAAGACATATTGAAGCAATTTGACTTCATAGTCGCTTCTGTTCACTCCAATTTGAAGATGGACGAAGCAAAAGCTACGCGACGTTTGGTTACGGCAATAGAAAATCCGTATACGACCATCCTTGGTCATCCGACGGGTCGTTTATTGTTGTCCAGAAAGGGCTACCCGATCCAATACGAAAAAGTAATAGATGCTTGTGCTGCCAATGGTGTTCACATCGAATTGAATGCTAATCCGTATCGGCTGGATTTGGATTGGACTTGGATTCCGTATGCTTTAGAGCGGGGTGTAAAAATTGCGATTAATCCAGATGCACATAGCAAAAGAGGACTTCACGATATGCACTATGGCGTCATGGCAGCTCGCAAAGGAGGCTTGACGAAAGCAGATTGTCTGAATGCGATGAACTTAGCTGATGTCAGGGAAGTATTGCGAAAATAACGCAGGTTCATGGACTAGGGTGCTACTGAAAAATTAGACAAGACAAAAAAAGGAGGTAGCACTACCGCAGCACTACCTCAGCCCTAACCAAATAAAACCAAATTATTCTTTGTAACGTGGAATCATACTTTGTGCCTTTCGTTAGACAAATCTAAAATAATTTCTATAAAATATCAAAATACCGAAATATTGTACTTGTATTGTTGAAAAAGTCAAAATCATACTCCACAAGCTGCTTCAATCAAAAAATTTTGGAAAGTAGATACTTTATCTTTTTTTTGTCGGTATGAGCTTAAAAATTAGAATTTTCTTCTATTTCTGACTTGGTAAACTTTTTGTTAAAAAGTTAAATATTTTTTTCCTTAATGTAATAGATGAAGTGAAATCGGATTTTTAATCCATCAGCCTAGCTATTATGAAAATAATTAATTATGCGAATAACGGCTGTATAGATCTCATTTTGCTTGACATTTGACTCAGATGTAGTTCAGGTCAGTATACGCAAATTGAGCAACAAGTATGCTCAGTAATTCTCTTCGGACGGAAACACAAATTTCAACTTATTTTTCTACAAAAAATAAGTTGAAATTTGTGTTTCCGTCCATAAAAAACCTTGGAGCATACTTGTTGCGCGATCTCAAACACTTTACTCAGTTTCAAAAGTTTAGTAGAACTGTTACTACCACAAAATATGATATTTTACCCGTTATTCGCATTAATTGCAAAAGCTGGTGTTTCCATCCAAACAAGCTCTAAGCATACCTGTTGAGCAATTTTCTTACACTGACTCAGGCTATTTCTAAGTAAAATGTTAAGAAACAGGAGACTTCGTATACTACTAAACAAAAATAGACGATATTTGTGGGCTAAATTTATGATGGAATGATAGAAACTGCAGTTACATCCGCCCCTATTCTGACACAATTATTAAAATATGGACCCATTGCACTAGAGCAGTCCATGCCTATCGCAGACTTCTTAGCCTTAGACGCCGCACATCCCAACTTACTGATGGAACGGGAAGCCACTGGAAAAGTCAAAATCATGTCTTTCTTCAAAAAAGATTCAGAAGAACAGGAAGACTTCATTAGTTCCTTGATCGGTCATTGGTCGGTAACCAACAATCTAGGCAGAACGTATGGCTACTCAAAAGGTATCCAACTACCCAACGGCGCAATAAAAATTCCAGACTTTGCCTGGATTTCTGATGAACGCTTGGCGGCTGCTGAAAAAGGCGATTCAGATAAGTTTATAAAGGCAGTGCCAGATTTTGTAGTAAAGGTGCGTTCGAGCGTAGAAAAATTGAAAAAGCTAAAGTTAAAGATGGAAAAATTGTGGATGGCAAACGGCGTGCAATTAGCTTGGTTAATTGATCCTTTCAATGAAAAAGTATGGATTTATCGCGCAGGACAGGAGACAGAAGAAATCAACGATTTTAAGGGAAAAAGCCTGAGCGGAGAAGAAGTACTGAAAGGCTTGGAATTGCCGCTGGAGCGTTTGAGTGCGAAAAAATAGCGGTATGAAAGCCCTACAAAAATGATTTTACTTATTTGGGTAGGTCAAAGCTAAACAAGAGGTTGTTTTTGATGATTTTTAGAAGAATGGTCAAAGACAACCTCTTTTTCGTTTAAAGGACAATGTGAAGATTTACTGAATTTTTGGAATTTAGCAAATCTAACCTACTGCACCACCGCATTCACACCTTCAGGATCATTTGCGCCCCCAAAGCTGTATATATCCAATCCTCTAATCATCAGTTCTCTATTTGGTACAGGAAGCTGAGCGGGTGTTCCGACCTGCAAACCACCCAATGCACTTGGTGATTCCATTTCGTCCCTCGGAGCGAGTCGCCTTCGATCCAGCCAAAGCGAAAGTGGCGCACTTCCTAGTAACTCAATAGTACGCTCGTAGAAAATAGCTTGCTCTAGAGTCGCTACATCGGTGGTGTTGAGGGCTGATAGATTACCTCGTGTAGTTCGACTGCCACTATTGAGGAGCGTTTGTGCTTCCGTAATCGAACCGATGCGAAGAGCAGCTTCCGCTTGCAATAAGTCATTATCCGCTTGTAAGAATACGGGCATTTGTCCAAAACTCCAGCCATCGCCTTCGAAGCTGGCATCATTGATATTTCGACTGTGTTTGTAATGCGAAAAATGCCACTCGCCCTTTGCTGAATCAAAAAATATACGTTCTGCAAAGCTAAAGTCAGTGCTGAGTCGCTCGTCCGCAGATTGTGCTTTTTTATTGCTGATGGGAGCTTCGGCCTTAGCTTCCACCTCTGGATAGCGCGCGGGCTGCGACGGATCAAGGGTCGCGACGATCCGTTGATCGACACTTGCCCAAAAAGGACCGCGTCCCGTCTCTGCAAAGACATATTGATGATAGCTTTGCCAGTCTTTGCCGTCTACTTTTGGTGCGAAATCAAAATCAATGCCTCGTTCGGCGTGGAAAAATACCGCTTCCCAATTCACGTTGGTCAGTTCCACTGGTGTTCTGGGTAATTGCGCTAAGAATCGAGCAGCATAAGCATGCGCCAATTGAATGAAACGTACTTGATCTAAAGTGACACCATTGAAGTATTCGTGTACAAAATCGCTGCTAAGATTTTCGGTTAGCTCGATAGCGAGTTCTAGCTCTTCCACGGCTGCTTCCGCCATTTCTGTATAGTCCAAAAGTGGGAGGCTTGCGGATAAATCATCGTCGTATTCCACTTTCACCCCTTGATCGAATAGCAGGGCCAAATAGCCCCAACTTAGTCCCCTTAGCAGATGCGCAGCTGCTCGAATCCCTTGATCTTGTTCACCCCCTTTGTCCAGTCCAATACCTCGATCCAAGGCATTCAGCAAATCGTTAGCAGAGGAAACTGCTCGGAGCGATCCATCCCAAGGCAATGCTGCTACTTGCTGAACCGCTTCGGGTGCATTGGCGCGATTGTCGAAGGCGGTACGTGCCTCCATCCCCATTTCTATCGTAGCAAATTGCCCCCTCGATAAGCCGTAAGCATCTCCTGCTACTAGCAATGCCAAATTGGGATAAGGTCCATGAATGGCTTGCCACCAAGTCGCATAGGCTTGCGA
>JBCDKV010000204.1:0-7897 GCA_038746215.1 Bacteroidota bacterium
AAACAAGCTCTTATTTTGCCCTAATATCCAGCAGTCTAACCACTGACAGAAAGTTTATCTTTCGATCTGTCTTCTCAAGAACTTACATTATACCTTCTATTCATTCCTTTGAAATAAGCTGTCATAGAACCTACTTTCAATTCACCGTTGCTGTAGACTAACTCGATATCCCTATACTCAATGCGCTCTTTATTTTTTTCTAATGCGGCGGCTTGATTGTTGGGTACTTTCATTTTTAGATTCCCAAAAACAGGAGATTTCACTACAAAGTAGGCATCATCCGCATTGTAGCCTATGATCTCATTGCCTTCTCGCCAGTTTACAGATGCGATGTAGAATTTTTTGAGTCTTTCAACGACCTCTTCTTTAACCTCTAGGTATTTTTTCTTCTTGCTTTTCATACGCTTTTTATAGTCAGCAGTACTTTCATAGTCTCCCTTTTCCAGCCAACGATCAATTTCGCGCTTGGTTAGAATGGTGATGCGTTCACTCAAAGACGGCAATTCCCAGACCCGAATGGAGCCATCTCGACTCGCACTGGCGACAAACTTATTATCTGGACTGATGCTCACCTCTTCGATGTCGGAAGTATGCATCGTACCAGAAAGGTCTTTGATTAGTTCACCACTGGCTAAATCCCAGAGCTTAACCCTGCGATCTCCACCACAAGTCACCAAACTTTGATGATCTAGCGTAAAGGCTACTGACCAAACATCCGTCACATGCCCAGGCATGGTCAGTGTCTGTTCTTTCTTGGCTACATCCCAGACCCTTACTTTATTGTCCCAGCCACCACTGGCGATGAATTTGCCGTTTTCCGACCACTTCACATCCCAGATTTCATCGGTATGCCCAGAGAATGACAGCTCCAGATTTCCTTCCTTGACATCCCAAGTTCGGATGACATGATCGCCACAGCCCGTCACCACTTTTGTGCCATCAGGATTGAAAGCAACAGAAGTTACATTATCATCATGACCGATAAGGGTTTGCAGTCTTGTGCCAGTAATAGCATCCCAAATGATGACACTTTTATCCCAACTAGCGGAAGCCAGAAAACGACTATCACTCGTAAAATCCAGCGAAGTAATGTAGTCTTTGTGTCCCTTTAAGACGTAGATTTTTTCTCTGGTGATGATGTCCCAAATTATGATCGTCTTATCGACGCCTGCCGAAGCAATAAAACGCTTATTGGGAGCACACTTCACCGCTAAAATATCGTCGGTATGTCCGTCCGTTAAGGAAAAGAGTTTTTTACCCGTACCCACACTCCAAACATCCACTGTTTTTGATGCACCACCACTGATGAGCCATCTACCATCTATAGAGTAATCGACAGAGATAACTGCATTTGGCGTCATAAAACTGCGGTGTGGCGTGACCGCCCCCGTGGTATCAGGATAAGTAGTAGCAAAACTATTCGTTGTTAAGCAAAAGCACGTAATAAAAGTAATAAGCAATAAATTTGTGAGTTTCATTGTTCATGTTTTTTACAAAATGTACATAATATTGATTAATTAAGACTTTCTGAAGTCCTGTTTTTCCGTATATTCTTACAAAAATTGGTTAGCGGTTAGAAGCGAGTAGTCAGACTAGTAAACCAAAATTGGACTACTGGACTACTCCTCTAATACAGCTAGTAACAGTAGGCTCGGCAATCCTAAGGGCTTACCGATCCAGTGGGTTTAAATTCCGACTGTAGCCAAAAGCCAACCACTAGCAACCAACAGCCAAAAACATCCCTCAATAAACACCTGCCGAACGCCTTTCAATAGGTGCTAGTGATCCATCAGTTTTGGGTAGCACCACATTTTCATCCAATTGCGTCAGCGTAGGATCATTTAGGGCTTCGATAAATTGGGTAATCTTGGCAAGGTCTTCTGCGGATAAATCTTTTAGGTGGGGTAAGGCTTCGGTTTGGTGCGCATCAATACAGGCTTCTACAGAAAACAAACTGCCGTTGTGAAAATAGGGGTTGGTATAGGCTAAGTTTCGAACCGTTGGGACATTGAAAAAGTGAAGATAGCGTTCGTCAAAGCTTACTCGACCAGCCATTCCTACCTCTCCATCGCGTATGTTTGGGGCATCTATCTTGAAGTAATTTTGCTCGTCGTATTTATTGGGTTTCAATCCAGAAAAAAGCGGTGGAAAATGGCAATTGCCACACTGTGCCTTTCCCATGAAAATGTTGTAGCCTTCCAGTACACCAAAGTCAATATGATCGCTTGCTCTACTCATGTATTGGTCGAATGGACTGTTCATACTATTCAGGGTTGCGGTGTAAGCAGTAAGTGCCATAACAATCTGAGTAGAATCGACGGACGCTTGCTGAAAGCAGGATTGGAATTGCGCTAGGTACTGCTCGGAGGTTGCTATCTTTTGCGTGATGGCTTGCCAGGAGGTATTGAATTCTAAGGGATGATTGACGACAAAGGTGATCTGGTCGAACAAATTATCTTTAGATAGATCGTGCTGAAATTGTTGTTTGTAGATACTGTTGATGAGGGACGAAGCATTGCGCTTTCCCTTAGCAATAAGATCGAAGCCCATACTGGTTTGCCGACCGTCGGTGAAAGCCTTGGAAGCTTTGTGACAAGAAGCACAGGTACGCTTGTTGTTGGCGGACAAAATAGGATCATAGAAGAGCTGTTTTCCCAATGCTACGAGTGGACTGGCAGATTCCGTCGTAGGAATATCTGTGAAATACGGCAGATTAAAAAACGCTTCTGAAAATAGGTGGTAGTCTTGAAGACTAGTAGGATCACTCGATTTTGGAATATAGCCTAAAGCAGAGGCTTCATGGGTGTACAGTTTCGCGATGGCTGAAACCCATCTTTCGTACACCAAGGCTCGATCAATGCTTTCCCAAAGCTGAAATTTGATATGAGCATCCAGTTGTTTGAGTAGTAAAATGGCTTCTTTAGTGTCCTTGCTATCCCGCTGTTGCGGAGGAAGCAATCGGAGTAGTTCAACTTGAAATTTGATGGCACTTCTAAATTCTAAAATTGATTTTTGGGTATCTATTCGATCATAGGCATTTAGGGTTGTGAGGTAATGATAAAAGAGGTTGTGGCGCAATAGGTAAAATATTTCACCCCTTGCATATGTCTTATTTTCAATTTGAAGTAGTAAAGCCTTGAGTGTAGCCGAAATCCTATTCGCTTCCTGCTGGATGATATGGTTAACATCCGCTGTATCTGCTGCTAGCAATGCTTGTTCAATAAGCTGAAAAGCACCAGTTTCGGGAAAGACTTCGCGCTTTTGTTGCGAGTAATTGACCCAAAACTTATTGTTGTTGATTTGTTCTAATTGTTCGGTTTTTGCTACTGGGAGGAATATAAACTCTAATTGTTTGTACTGTATTCGGATGTCGTCGAACTCCTTGCTTAGGATACGTTTAGCCGTTGTTGTGCTGGATTGATATTCATCTACGGCATGAATGAGTTGCCTCAATTGAGTACTCAATGTTGCTTTGATAGCGGTCTCCTTTTGGATATCCAACCTCAGGTCACTCACCAACCCAATCAAAACCAATAATATGCCAGATGCAAATAACTTCATTCGATTATATCACTTTGGACAACACAAACCAACAACAAGGATGCTGCTCCATGTCCAATTCAATGACAATAGCATAAACATGCCATAGTACCCGACCTAGGTCAGTCAACTATTATTAAAAATATTTTCTTACGACTATTATGGCAATCTTGTACAGGAAAGCATAAGTAGGTGAGCTTAAGTATACTTAAAACAGCTAAGAATTATAACTTTTGACGGCAGCTTTTATCCTTATTTTCTACTTATAAACTGCTCAAATATCCAGATATACTTACAGTTTCAAAGCAAAAACTAAAAATAAAACCTTGTCCTCAAAAAATACAATTCTCAACTGTTTTAAGTATAAGCGTCACAATTTGAGTTTACCTACTTACTTATGAAATGCGGAAAAATATATGACACAAGTACACCAGTTTCTATGTGTGTAGTACGCGACTATACGTCATGTCAACTGAGATTTTCAAGAGCATGTTTGGAGTTTCTGCAAACAGATTAATCAACAATTTGTGGTTCTGACAGGATGAAAAATTGGTTGCGTATCTGTATACAGAACTCGTTTTTCATACAGTCAGGTTTCTAAAACATTGGTTATCAGTCAGAAAAAATCCTGATAAGCTCTAGCAAAGCATTCGTTTGAAATCTGTGTTAAATACTCGTGTAATTATGAAAGAAGTTGTGGTGTGATTTTTTGGTAACCTAATCTAAGGTAATTAATACTACGAAATGAAACGATGTATCAACATGCAAGTTTCAAGCTTTTTGTCTGTTTTTGACACTGCTCACAATCATACTTTTTGTTGAATTGTATTTTTATGGTATATTTTTTTGCAGAAAAAAATAAAAGTGGAAATTACATAAATAGAACTTTTCATATATAATTAATATAAAATGCTGATTATCAACATTTAATTACTAAAATCTTTCATAATATTTATAGAATTTGTGACACATAAAAAATACTACATAAACTAAGACTATAGCAGCATAAAGATGCTTAGAATAATTTACTTTTGATCCAAACTATTTTTTGTTGATTACATTTTTTTGCACAAAAAGAAACATAACTATCTTTTGTTTTGGCAGTTTCCCAAAATTTTATGCCGCTATTTAGAATCTTATTCCACAAAAGATACGTATAAATGATGTGCTGTCTACCCCAAAAAGTATGCGGTTTTTGAGCAATGGAATACTTTTTTGTGCAGAAGCTATCAACGAACAATTTAATGAAATTACAATACGTTTTGCATTAGAAAAGAACACGACCTTGCAAACAGTGGTTAAAATCTAGGCAGCCACTTTACATTTTACACTACGTTTAGTCCCATGAGGAATGATACACAAATAAATTTACAATTTTGAACGGCTCTTTTATCCTTATTTTTCACTTTAATTCAGTCAAAGTATCAACAATTCTCCTTCATTAAAGCAAAAACTAAGAAAAAAATAGCTTGCTCAAATTTTGTAACTTCATTTATCTACCATTCCTAAATCGCTAAAAATTACATGCGTTATGATTAGAATGGCTATTTCCATATGGATAATTTTGGTATTTGGCAGTAGTGCCTATGGTCAAAAATTTGATTATGGCAATGATATGTCTGGCAATACTTTGAAACAGATTGTGAAATCGGCGGAGGAGGCCATGCAAGTAGATAAAGACTATTACACGGCGATGCGTCGATATCAGCGTGCTAGAGAGATCAAGCCAAAAGATGTTGATTTTGCGTACAGCTACTCCGAAGCAGCTCGTATGGGGCGATCTTATGTCCGGGCAGAAGAAGGTTATAATGATGTGGTGAATAT
Source organism: Bacteroidota bacterium (assembly GCA_038746215.1). Classification (GTDB taxonomy): domain Bacteria; phylum Bacteroidota; class Bacteroidia; order Chitinophagales; family Saprospiraceae; genus JAAUTG01. The sequence goes on from JBCDKV010000204.1 coordinate 5,365, forward strand.
GAGAGCAGAAGGTACTTATCCTTTGGCAGAGTTTTGGTTGGCACACATGAAGCAATTGCTAGGCAAATATTCAGAAGCCATTTTCCTATTCGACAAATTCATAGACGATCAAACGGGCAATGAAGATGTCCCCACCTACTACCTACAACGCGCCAAGAAAGAACGTTCGAGTAGTTTGTGGTCGAGAGATTTAGCCCAAGTACAGAAGAATGTAGAAGTAGAGCACATCGGTGATGAAATCAATACGCCAAGTAAAGAGTTTGGTGCATTCATCGTGGGCGATACGCTCTTTTACTCCTCTCTCAACTTTGAAAGCCGCAAAGACAATGAGCCAACCGAGCGCTCCTACTCTCGAATCATGTATTCCGTGAATGGTCAGCAGGGCGTTCAATTGATGGATGAAGTGAATGACACGACCCGCCACACGGCAAACCTAGCCTATAATGCAGAGCGTACGATTAAAGTCTTCACCCGATGTAATTATACAAGTCCTCGCTCGGTAGATATTCGCTGCCAGATTTATATTCAAAGAAAACAGGACAATGGTGTTTGGACAAAGCCAGAATTGTTACCTGATGCCATCCAACAGGAAAATTACACCTATACTCACCCATCCATAGGACGGCACAATGACGACAACAAAGAATATCTTTACTACGTGACCGATCAGGGCAATGACGAAGGCAAATTGGATATTTGGTTCGCAGAATTACAGGAAGATGGCGCGTTTGGAACGCCCGAAAACTTAGCGCAGATTAATACCGAAGAAAACGAAATTACACCTTTCTTTCATACGCCTTCTCAAACGCTGTATTACAGCACAGAAGGGAAACGTGGCTTGGGTGGTTTTGATATTCACAAAATTACGCGTTCGGCGGGTGAATGGCTACAAGCAGAAAACATGGGCAAGCCCGTCAATAGTAGCCTGAACGATATTTCTTTTACACTAAACGAAGCAGGCGATAAGGGCTATTTTGCTTCTAATCGAGAAGGTTCTGCTTATTTGGATAAAGAATTTGAGCTGTGCTGCGATGACCTCTACGCTGCTGAATTTGACATCAAAGTAGAACTTTTGGTCAATACTTTCGACGGCAATACTTTCGCAGATTTGGAAGGGGCAACCGTTCGCCTATTAGAAGTTAAAGACGATGGCAGCATCATCGAAATCGCTAAACTAACTAATCCTGAAACCAATGATTTCGTCTTCTACGGCGACCGTGGTAAAAAATATATGCTGGAAGCTACTAGAGATGGCTACGTAGAGCAAATGGAAGAAGTTGACATTCCAATAGATGCGGAAGAGCGTGTGGAAAAAAAGATTTACCTGAATCCAATAACGGTCGATCTAAAAGCATTGACTTATGATATGGACACCGAACTACCACTTTCTGGGGTGACGGTGCAAGTGATTGAATTGATGGAAGATGGTACAGAGCGTGTCGTACAAGAGCAATTCAATGATTTTGGCAATGATTTTATGTTCCCGTTGGAACGCGATAAGCTGTACATCATCAGAGCCACCAAATCAGGCTATAAACCACTGGAAGAATTGCAATTGAGTACAGAGGGACTGACGCAACCAGAGGTTTTTCTCGCAGAGCTTTACCTCAAAAGAAATTCTTTCACCGATTACCTACCATTAGCTATTTATTTCGATAATGACTATCCAGACGTAGATTCCAGAAGTCGCACCACGAATACGGATTATGCAGAAACGGTAGACGATTATTTAGAGCGCAAAGAAGAATATAAGTTGTTGTTCGCTGAGCCAATGGAAGAAGAGGAAGCTTTCTTAACCGCACAGCGCTACGAGGGCTTCTTTGAACGGGAGGTCAGAAAAGGCTACGAGGATTTGATTGAATTTGCAGAAGTTTTGATTCCATTTTTAGAGCGTGGCAATGAAGTGTATTTATCGCTTAGAGGCTATGCTAGTCCACGAGCAGAAGATGAATACAACTACAACCTAAGTGCTCGCCGAATCGTGAGTGTCGAAAACTTTTTCAGGAGCTACAAAGGCGGTGTTTTGATGCCATACGTAGATAATGGTAGCTTGACTTTCCAAACCGAGCCTTACGGAGAAACGCAAACCAACTTCTTCACAGATTTGATAGAAGACGAACGGAACTCGATCTACAGTTTGGGCGCATCGCTGGAAAGAAGAGTGGAAATTTTGGAAGTAGAAGTCCGCGTAAACGACGACGGTTCAGATTTCAAAACCTTTAGCTCAAAGGGTGGCAAGCGATAGGGCTGCTGTAAGTAAGAGGACAGATCTCAGAAGCGAGAAGAACTTATTTTTCAATTATTTGAGTCCAACTACTCATTGTAATCATCTTACATACAAAGGCTTCAAGGATGAATCATCATCTTTGAAGCCTTTTGTTTTACAAGAACCAACTGGGATGAAGGGTACACACTTTTGAGATTTCGTTAAGTAACGCACAAGAAATAGATTTACATTCTTGGGCAAGCCATATATAATCATAAAATTGAAATTTTGGGAGGTCTTCTGGACAGAAATGAGGTTGTTCCTAAT
>JBCDKV010000205.1:0-7879 GCA_038746215.1 Bacteroidota bacterium
CAAATTTTGTCGGAAGTTGCTAAGCAAGTTACCTAAACACATATACTGCGCATGAACAGCCGTATGTTTCAATCCAAATTTTGTCGGAAGTTGCTAAGCAAGCGTCTTTGTCTTGTATTCTTTGTTTTTGGTTTGCTCGTTTCAATCCAAATTTTGTCGGAAGTTGCTAAGCAAGTAAGTCTGCCACTTCTTCAATAGCAGAACTGTTTTTGTTTCAATCCAAATTTTGTCGGAAGTTGCTAAGCAAGCTGCCGCACCTTCCAACCGTCTGATGGTCACATCGGGGTTTCAATCCAAATTTTGTCGGAAGTTGCTAAGCAAGGGTCGATGAGTAGGGTGGAGTTGGGGGAGTAATTAAGTTTCAATCCAAATTTTGTCGGAAGTTGCTAAGCAAGAAAATAAATAATATTGAACAATGCAAATGTATTTACGTTTCAATCCAAATTTTGTCGGAAGTTGCTAAGCAAGCCAAAATTGTATTCTAGCACTAATTCGTCATCACTATGTTTCAATCCAAATTTTGTCGGAAGTTGCTAAGCAAGACAGCGTTATGCGGCAGAGTGCCGCGACAACACCGGTTTCAATCCAAATTTTGTCGGAAGTTGCTAAGCAAGCCATCAGGGGATGATCTAAATACGAAAGTAGTTTAGTTTCAATCCAAATTTTGTCGGAAGTTGCTAAGCAAGACAAAAACACTTCTCCGAGAAACTTCACGGGCAACAGGTTTCAATCCAAATTTTGTCGGAAGTTGCTAAGCAAGCGGCAATGGGTTTCCGCCGCATTCACTTTCAATTTGGTTTCAATCCAAATTTTGTCGGAAGTTGCTAAGCAAGATGAAAGACTAGGAGTTAGGGAACTTCCGATATATCGTTTCAATCCAAATTTTGTCGGAAGTTGCTAAGCAAGCCTTCTGTTTGTTGCTTCGTTTGCCCTAACCAGCTCTTGTTTCAATCCAAATTTTGTCGGAAGTTGCTAAGCAAGTCGTCTATCCCTGCTTTTGTCTGATAATCAATACTTTACATCCAAATCGCAAACCTTACTTTTCGTTTTTTTGATACTTCAAAGAGCGTTTTTTTGCTTTTTTTAAGGATTTTCCGAAAGTGCAAATCACTGATTTACAGCAATTTATATAGCAAAAATCGGAGGTGCAAAATAAATTGATGGGCGGAAACGATGTTTTGACCCTATAACAAGCTATTTTGTTAATCCACAAGATAGACATTTTTTTAATACGACACAAATTTTATGACCGCGCTTACCGCTTGACTGATCTGGGCGTGGATCACTTCAACAGCATACTTTTGTACTCAATTACTCAATCCCATATACCACCGTCCATTTCTTTTTCGGTCTCCTATCTGGATAACCATGCTTGGCGCGATAGCTTTTTCTTTCCGCTGTAAAATCCCACCAGTTTTTTGAAAAGTCAGCATTTTCCGCGAAGTCGACTGCTAATCTAAATTGGTCTTCCACGCATGGGTCGGTGGTGTATCCTTTTCGCCGCTCACACTCGTCGGTCAGCTTAGCACCGTCCTTCCCAACTAATTACTCAAGCCTGAAGTAACCCAAAAACATTAAATCTTCCTCAAATTTTTTCCCAATGGATGGAATTTGTTGGAAAGCCGCCAAGGCGTGGAGTTCCTTCGCCCTTGCATTAGATATATCCAATATATCCTCCAGTTCATCGGGAGCAAATTGTATAATCTCGGATTTCTTGATTTTATTTTTCCGGAGCTTCTTTCTTTCGCTGTCGGATAAATCTAGTTGGAGATTTCTACTGCGCTTCATTTTGGTCAATATTTAGTCGTGTACAAAGTTTTTAGTGATGCTCAAAATAAGGCTTGGACAGCGATAGGACTATTGAGATAAATCATATAAGAAGTTAGCTAAACACAACTAGATAAAGTACATAAATAATGTATGATTGACATTATTAGATCTATCAACACCTCACAAATTTTCACACATCCAAAAATACCTTTAGGGATGTACTATAGGTAGAAAAGATGCTAAAAATGTTATCAAGTGCCGTAGGTACGTACTATAACGATGTTACAGCTCGCACCTACGGCGCTTAGATCAAAAAAATTTGGACCGTTCTACCCATAGTTCACCTCTACGAGGCTTTTAAAATTAAGGGTTTTGGACTTGTGGGGTGTTAGTAGATTATTGGATACTGAACACCCTATGCCTAATGGTTTTTATGGACGAAAACACAAATTTTGTAGAAAAATCAATGTTTTCGTCAGAAGGAACTTACTGAACTCTATGCTTTCTTCTTAATAGAACAACCAATGGCTTTGGTGAAATTAGGATCGGGTTTTGCTCCTTTTTCCAATGCTTCTACGGCATCCAACACATAGTTTTGAGTCACGCTTTCGGCATCCTGCGCATTATCATCAATGGCACCGATGTACTGCACCACTAAGTCTTTGTCTAGTAGATAGATGTGTGGTGTTTTGCTAGCACCGTACTTTGGAAAAATCTCTTGCTTTTCGTCGATCAGGTAGTAATTATAGCCCACTTTCTTGGCTCTTTTCTGCATCTCTGCAAAGCTGTCGCCTGGCTTGATGCTTACATCATTGGGCATGATATTGATGATCGGATAGCCTTTTGCTTCCAACTTATCCTGCAATTGAACGATACGCTCTTCGTACATTTTAGCGAATGGGCAAGTATTGCAAGTAAAATTGATGACGAAGCCTTTGGCGTCTTCAAAGTCAGCAAGTGTGACCATTTTACCATCTACATTTTTTAGGCTAAAATCAGGCGCGGTATCGCCTACTTGCAGTCCTTCTTGTGCGCTAAAACGGTAAGTTGCAGATATCAAAACGGCTGCTACTAGGGTAAATGCGAAACTAAAAATCAATGCTTTTTTCATATGCTAATTAAGTTTTTGATGAATGAATATGATGAGTTTATCAATTCTTTTGATAACAAAATGAGAATCTTCGTAACCTAAAAATTAGGACTATACTGCAAACGGGGTAAAGAAGTGCTTTCATTTTTGAAAAAAGATAGGTTTTATTCACATCATTTACCTCTAAATCTAGGGCTAAGTTTTCGCTGAGGAGGAGGTCGACACCTCCTCAGCGAATCAAGGTTTTTTAAGCGATTCTCGCTTCTTTGTCCTTAAAAAACCTTGATCAAATTTGGCAGGCTCGATGCCGCCAAATTTGAAAGTACACGTAATAATTTGTGCTTAAAAATGTCAACAGCTTAAAATGCACTTTTTTATCCCGAACGGAGTATACATAGAGTCTTTAGCGACGTTCGAAGTGAATTACTGAGCGTACTTGTTGGGCAATTTCTATGCGTTGACTCAGGCAGTTTTTGAGGAAGATGCTAGAAGAAATAAGACTTTACACAGCCCTGTTTTACTATAAAAATTTCTTCACCGCCTGCTCCAAATCGGCAAAATCATCGAACTGGTCGCCGAAAAATTCCTTTTCTTTTGCGTTGTAAATCATCGTGACTGGAATAGCACCGCCCCAAGATTCATCGACGCGATCTATCCAATTGTTGTATTTATTGTCCGTCAAGACAACAACCTCCGATTGTAGTTGATGCGCTGCGAGAAAAGGGATGAGTTTCTTTTCCAATTGTCGCTCAAAGTCCATACTGACCAGAACAACCTGTACTTTTTGTCCTTGGTATGCGGTCTGTATTTGCTCGAAATACGGAAGCTCCTCCACGCAAGGCTTGCACCAAGTTGCCCAAAAATTGATGACGTAGGTCGTATCGTTATCCCTCTGAAAATAATCTTGAATCCCATCAAAGCTGTCGTGTACGGGGACTTTGCCAATCGCCGTCTCCAGATAACGAACGCTTGCTGCTGCGCTAGCCATGGGTTTTGCATCCACCGCTTCGGTTCTGGTGGTTTCGGTTGGAGTTTCTTCGGTCGTTTCTGCACTAGAGCTGCAAGCAGCAAAGCATAATAGTGCCGTTGCGAACAGTGTAAGTATAAAATATCTCATCGTAGTTTGATTTGATGTATAAGTGTAAGTGAAATTGGGACGATTACAATTCGATAGCAAAACGTCTTAGGCTTCATAATGTTATTAAAATCAAGGTCTAGTTGTTGGCGTGTTCCGCACTTTATCAGGTTATTAACTTCTATTTCACCAGAGAGTGGCTACTTTGTACGAGTCATACGAAGCCATCATTTCCCGAGATGGTGTCGTTCCAACTTTTTTGTGTGCTTACAAATTTATTGACACCCGTTTTGGGAGTTAAGGCAATCGCAAGAAAATTTTTTCTGCTTATGATGTTGATATATTTATTTGTTTAACTGATAATCATTGACAAGAAAGACAAAATCAAGGGAATCTGTGTAAATAAACAGATCAACAATTCAACGAATAAACAAAGTCTAGCTTTTAACGATTGCCATATTTTGGGAGTTCAGTGGATTGTTTACTTTTGTTGTCCAAAATGACCACTCGAATTACTAATTTTTACGAAATAGAAATTAGGCTTGTACAGAGTTTTGAGCAACAGTCGAAACAAGTCGCAGGGAAGCTCCTGAGATCGCGCAACAAGTATGATTAAAGGATTTTTATAGACGAAAACACAAGTTCTATTCCCTTCCCTACAAATTTTTACGCATCCAAAAATCCCGCTAGGGATGTAATACTAGGTAGAAAAAATGCTAAAAATGTTATCAAGTGCCGTAGGTACGTACTATGGTAGCCTCACAGTTCGCACCTACGGAGCTTAGCCAAGGAAAAATTGGATGTTTCTACCCATAGTTTGCCTCTACGAGGCTTTGGAGTTTAGGGTCTTGGACTTGTGTTTCCGTCCGAAGAAAACAAATTCCCTCGATCTCACTTTTTTTGATCAATCAATCATCAGTTAAACAAATAAACATATCAACATTACAAACAAAAGCACTTAACTCATCATTTCCTATGCAAATACTCAATCACCAGCAAGTGGAGCGGAAGGTAAAACGCATTGCCTACCAAATACTAGAGAACAACTTTCGGGAAGAAGGTATTATCTTGGCGGGCATCAATTTCCGAGGCATGGAATTTGCGGACTTGCTGCTACAGGAATTGCTGGACATTACGGAAGTCCCTATCACCGTGACGCGATTACACGTGCATCCACCAAATCCTTTGGAGAAGGAGATTCATATCGAAATGCCAATCGAAGAACTCAAAGGTAAGGTCGTCATCGTGATAGATGATGTCGCGAACACGGGGCGAACGATTTTTTATGCGATGAAACCCATATTAGAAGTATTGCCTAAAAAAGTGGAAGTAGCGGTGCTAGTCGACCGAAAACACAAAACCTTTCCCATTCAAGCCGATTACGTTGGACTTTCTCTAGCAACGACCATGCACGATAATATAGATGTACAAATTCTGGAAGGCGATCAGTTTGCGGTGTATTTGGAGTAATCAAATGATATATAAATAGTCATAATGCACCAATGCTTTCTTGCCACGCTGTCCAATGTACTGCTGAGCCGTCGCAGCATCGTACTGAGCCAAACCAAGTGCAATATCTGTTCCATCATGGGCTATGATTTGCACCAAATCACCTTTTTCAAATTCGCCTTCGATAGCTACGATTCCAATGGGCAATAGACTAATGATCTCGGAGCTAGCGATCAATTTTTGAGCTGCACCTTCGTTCACAATAATTTTGGCTAGTGCCGCTGCGCGATGATAAGCCATCCATTTTTTTACATTCGATACGGGCGTTTCAGCAAGGAAAGTAGTGCCGATATATTCGCCCGATACAATATTGGTCAGTATATTAGACCGTTTGCCATTGGCAATCACGACCTCAACCCCCATCGAAGCTGCCTTTTTTGCCATCCTAACTTTAGTGGACATGCCACCTCTACCAAAAGCAGATTTTACGGGTAAGATCACTTGTTCAATACGATCATCATTGGGTGCAATGACGCGAATTAATTGGCTGTTTTCATCAGATGGGTCGCCGTCGAATACGCCATCTACCGCAGATAATATAATGAGCCGATCCGCATTCGTCATAGCAGCCAAGAGACTAGCCAGTTCATCATTATCCGTAAACATCAACTCTTTGATGGCGACCACATCATTTTCATTGACGATGGGTACTAAATTATCGCGAAGCAATCCCAGCAGACAGTTTTGCATATTCAAATAGTGCTGTCGGTCGCGAAAATCTTCTTTGGTGGCTAGAACTTGCGCACAAAACAAACCATAATTGGCAAATAGGCTCATGTACCATTGCATCAAACGAACCTGCCCAATGGCAGAAAATACCTGTCGTTGTACGACCTTACTCAAAGTTTTGGAAGCTGTGTATATCGAACGACCCGCCCCGACAGCACCAGAAGATACCAATACTACCTCGATGCCTAGTTTTTTAATTTGCACGATTTGATCCACTAGATGGCTCATAACGGTCAAATCCAACAAACCATCCGCCTGAGTCAGTACGTTTGTGCCAATTTTTATGACTATTCTTTTAGAAGACATTGGAAAGTACATTTAATAGGTGGAGTCCATTCAAAAGGGTACAAACTTTGTAGATTTCCAAGGGGTTCTTAGGGGTGAACAACGGCAAAAATCAATAATTTTTGCCGTTGTTCACCCCTAAGAACCCTCTAGCAAAAAGTTTTTCGCCTTAGAAAAAAACTTTTTGCGGTTTTTGGAGACGAAATTTCTATTCTTTAAATTTTGTTCACCTTTGAATGAAGCCAATAAAAGAGACAAATCTATACCAAATTTATCGACTCCTTAACAAATATTTACGTCCTGTTCACATTTAGAATAAGGAGTTTCGCAGATTCACTTTATCTTTGCACCAAACTATCATATCAATGACATTAACTAAATTGACAATAGGCGTTGCCATAGCCGCATTAATTTTAACTGTTATAGTAGCACTATCCAAGCAGCGAGAGAAAAATCTCTTGATTAGCTACTTACAAAATTTCTGTGGGGCGCTTTTTGTGTTTTCGGGTTTTGTGAAAGCGATGGATGCACTGGGAACTGCTTATAAGATGGAGCAGTATTTCGCCGAATTTGAATCCACTTTTTCCAATACTTGGTTTTCTTTCCTAGCACCATTGTTTCCCCTACTGTCGGAATACGCCATTACTTTCTCGGTAGTGGTCATCGTGTTTGAAATCGTACTAGGGATCATGCTGTTGATTGGGGCAGCTAGGAAATTCACAAGCTGGGCATTTTTCCTATTAGTAGCTTTCTTTACTTTCCTCACGGGCTTCACTTACTTGACGGGCTACGTACCAGGCGAGGAAATCGTACTTGCGAAAGATGCTGAGGGGACGGTACAAAAAATATTTGTCAGCGATTTTGCTGAGCAAGAAGGACTCGTAGCACAAGATACGATCACACCGCATTTCTTCAATTTCAATTCTTGGTCGGAGTACAAAGAAAGCAATATGAAGGTAACCGACTGTGGTTGCTTTGGTGATTTCCTAAAATTAAAACCCAAAACCTCTTTCTTCAAAGATATTTTCTTACTCATTCCCGCCATCCTGTTTTTGTTTTTCTCCAATCAGATGCACCAGTTTTTCAAACCTGCTGGTCGAGCATTGATTTTGGGACTTTCGACGATTGGTTTGACCGTTTATTCCCTGAGCAACTACGTTTGGGATTTGCCACATACCGATTTTCGTCCGTTCAAAAAAGGTGTCAATGTCGCAGAACAAAAAGCCTACGAAGCAGAAGCAACGGCAGTAAAAGTCATTGGCTACACCCTGACCAATAAAAAGACAGGCGAACAAGTGGAACTGATGATGGAAGAGTATTTGAAACAATACAAAAATTATAGTAAGGAAGAGTGGGATTACGAACAATTGCGCTCAACGCCTGCTATCGAACCCACCAAGATTAGTGATTTTGCGATTGAG
>JBCDKV010000206.1:0-7823 GCA_038746215.1 Bacteroidota bacterium
CGCCGAGAACTATTTCTGTGGTCAAAAATTGGGTCATGGCTATGTTCACATTAGCTGGATTTTCTAATATGGCTTCTGCTATTAGATTAGTCGCTAATGACTTTGAACAAATGGTCAGTTTGCTAGAATGAAACAGCCCTGTTCTAAGTATAGATAAACTGGTCAAAAAAACTTAAAATAAACCCATTTCTGTCAAAAACGCCTTTCTGATATTGGAAGAAGTTGCTAAACTCACCAAAATCTTCCTATCTTTCCCAACAAGATATAATTTAATGATCCTGCCAAAAACATCAGTCCTTACTTACCTTCGTGTCTTGGTGGTTTAAAAAGCGCAAGGAAAGCGAGGAGATACAATCAAAATACATTTACAAAACAAAAATTTGAAATCATTTGGTATGAAAAAACAAGTCTTATCTGGATTAGTACTTTTACTTGCATTGTGCTTCACAATTACTGCCGATGCACAACGCAAAAAGAAAAAAGCCCCCAAAGCCGAAGCCGTGAGTATGGAAAAAGTGGGATTTGAAGAATCACTCTACAACTCCATTCAATGGCGAAACCTTGGGCCGCATCGGGGCGGTCGTTCTGCATCCGTCGTGGGCGTACCTGGCAAACCTAACCTCTATTACATGGGGGCAACGGGCGGTGGCGTTTGGCGCACCAAAGATGGTGGCGGCACTTGGGAAAATATTTCCGATGGCTATTTTGGTGGTTCTATTGGGGCAGTAGCGGTGAGTGAATACGATCCGAATGTGATTTATGTCGGCGGTGGCGAAGTGACCGTTCGAGGCAATGTTTCTTCGGGCTACGGTATGTGGAAATCAGTGGATGCGGGCGCCACTTGGAAATTCATTGGTCTAGAAAATTCGCGCCATATTCCACGCATCCGTATTCATCCTCAAAACCCAAATATTGTCTATGCGGCGGTACTAGGGAATCTTTATAAAGACACCGAAGATCGTGGCGTTTATCGCTCTGAAGATGGTGGCGAGACTTGGAAAAAAATCCTTTTCGCCAATGCTGGCGCAGGTGCTTGCGACTTGACTTTCGATCCTAACAACCCACGCATTCTTTATGCGTCTACTTGGAAAATTCGACGTACGCCTTACAGTCTGTTGAGTGGTGGAGCGGGCAGTGCGCTTTGGAAAAGTACCGATGGGGGCGATAATTGGGAGGAGATTACACGCAACGAAGGTTTACCAGACGATACAGTCGGCATTATTGGGGTGACGGTTTCTCCTGTCAATTCCAATCGGGTTTGGGCAATTATTGAGTCACAAAAAGGAGGTGTATTTCGCTCGGATGATGCAGGCAAAACTTGGATGAAAACCAACGAAAGTCGTGCTTTGCGGCAGCGTGCCTGGTACTATTCGCGCATCTACGCTGATACGCAAGATGAGGACATCGTTTATGTGATGAATGTTCGCTACCACAAATCGAAAGACGGTGGCAAAACCTTTGAGGCGTACAATGCACCGCATGGCGATCATCACGATCTTTGGATTGCGCCAGAAGACAACCAACGTATGGCAATTGCCGATGATGGTGGTGCGCAAGTCAGCTTTGACGGAGGCGAGAATTGGAGTACTTACATGAACCAACCAACCGCCCAGTACTATCGCGTCACTACGGATAATCATTTTCCTTATCGCATCTACGTAGCGCAGCAAGACAATAGCACACAGCGCATAGATCATCGTACGGCTGGCCGCTACATCACCGAACAGGACTGGGAAAGTTCGGCGGGTTGCGAGTGTGGACACATTGCTATTCATCCAGACGATCAAGATATTGTATTTGGTGGCTGCTACGATGGGCTGCTGCAAAGAATGGATCACAAAACAGGATTGACTCGTTCGGTGAATGTCTATCCAGACAATCCGATGGGACACGGGGTAGAAGGGATGCGCTATCGCTTCCAATGGAATTTCCCTATCCTATTTTCACAGCACCACAGCGATAGATTGTATACCGCTTCGCACGTGCTACATATGAGTGAAGATCAGGGGCAAAGTTGGGAAATTATTAGTCCAGATTTGACCCGTAACGATACCACCAAAATGGGTTCTTCTGGTGGACCAATTACTAAGGATAATACGTCGGTAGAATATTACTGTACCATTTTTGCCGTGGAAGAATCGCCTCGCGTAAAAGACCTGATCTGGGTTGGTTCGGACGATGGATTGGTACATATTACCAAAGATGGTGGTAAAAATTGGAGTAATGTCACCCCTAAAAATATGCCCGATTGGATCATGATAAATGGCATAGAGCCTGATCCGCACCAAGATGGCGGTGCTTACATTGCTGCTACGATGTATAAACAGGGCGATTTCCAACCGTATCTCTATAAAACGAAAGATTACGGACAAACGTGGACAAAAATCGTGAACGGTATTGATAAAGAACACTTTACCAGAGCGATCAGTGCCGATCCAAAACGCAAAGGTTTGCTATACGCTGGTACAGAAACGGGCATGTACATCTCCTTTGACGACGGTGCAAATTGGCAGTCCATGCAGTTGAATTTGCCCATCGTACCGATCACTGATTTGGCGTTGAAGGATGACAACTTAATTGCCGCCACACAGGGACGCAGTGTTTGGATGATTGACGACCTGACGCCTTTCCACCAATTGTCGGACGCCATCGCAGCGAAAGATGCCCATTTATACCGTCCAAAAGATGCTTATCGCATGGCTGGTGGACAAGCCAAACCTTCTCGAACCGCTGGGCAAAACCATCCAGGTGGCGTATCTATACACTACTATCTAAAAGAAGTGCCTGCTGATTCGGTAGAAGTGAAGTTGACCTTCTTGGAGGCAGATGGCGACGAAATTCAAAGCTTTTCTACGCAGTCCAAAGACAAGCAGTTTTTGTTGAAAGACCTGAAAGTAGGTGGCAATAGCTTTAATTGGGATATGCGCTATCCCGCCGCAGAAAAATTCGATGGCATGATACTTTGGTGGGCTTCTTTGAGTGGTCCTTTAGCTATGCCTGGCAAGTATCAGGTACAATTGAGTGTAGGGGATGAGGTGCAAACGCAGACTTTTGAAATTATGAAAGACCCACGTTCGCCCTCTTCGATGGAAGATTATCGAGAACAATTTAGTTTCTTGATGGACGTTCGTACTAAAATCAGTGAAGCGCACGAGACCATCAGCGAAATCCGTAGCGTTCGTAAGCAAATTAATACGTATACGGATCGCATCAAGGATAATGAGGAAATGAAGGATTTGAAAGAATTGGCAGATCAGATTAATGAAGAAATGAAGTCTGTGGAAGAGTCGCTTTATCAGACGAAAAACCGCAGCCGTCAAGATCCGCTCAATTTTCCGATTCGCTTGACGAATAAATTGGCACATTTGAATTCACTAGCAAATGGTGAGTATCCACCTACTTCGCAGATGTATGAAGTAAAAGCAGAAATGACGAAAGCCATAGATGAAGAACTGGCTAAGTACGCTGAATTGAAACGCGATTTATTGCCGAAATTCAACCAGATGGTGAAAGAAAAAGCGATTGATGCGATTGTGATTGAGAAACAGCAGGAAGATAGTTAATAAGTAACGGTCAAATAATAACTTTCCGATTTATGACGGCATCTTTTGCTCTGCTACTGTGTTGAAAAGCCTCGCTAGCCGACAGGATGCCTACGTTTAACTCAGAAAAGGGAACCCTAAATCCCTTTTACTGAGTAGTAGAAGAACAAAACCTGCTCGGTCAAAATGAGAAACTTATTTTTTGTCCGTTACTAAGAGCTTGTTCGGAGTTTAGCAATTTGGGTGTTCCTTTTGGACGGCAATGATGTTGTTTTTGATCTTTGGAAAAAATCATTAGAAGCAACATCATTTCTGTCCGAAAGTCCTCTTAAAAACAAAATGAAAAATAAAATTTTTCATTTTGCTTTCAAGAAAGAATGTTAAACAAGTAGACGTACTACGTACAAGATAAAAAAGTGCATTCCCATCTTCATTGATTTACTGAACTGTTTATTTGTTTAATAAGCTTATAATCAACGTATTGTAGTTCAATGAATAAATAATTTTAGACTACTGGACATTTTGGATTACAGAACAAAAGAGAAGCAGATTACATAGCTACACTAACCGCTTTTCTTAGTGTTTCTAAGTGTCCTTAGTGTTTCAATTTGTGTTTTGTCCAGTAGTGTAAAACAATTTAAACAGATAAACAGGTATATTCGTTTGCACAGATTTATCCCGTTTACAGTATAAACTTGTCCAAATACTGCTCAAAACTTCGCGCATGCCTATTTAAAAAATCATAAATCAATTAATGATAACATACAACAAATTTACCCTTGAAAACGGATTGAGAGTCATCGTACACGAAGACGCCAGTACACCCATGGTTGCTGTGAATGTATTGTACGATGTGGGTTCGCGCGACGAATCGCCCGATAAGACAGGTTTCGCACACCTCTTTGAACACCTCATGTTTGGTGGCTCCGCTCATGTGCCAGAATTTGATGAGCCTATCCAAAATGCAGGCGGCGAAAACAACGCTTTTACCAATAGCGACATCACCAATTTCTACAATATCCTTCCTGCACAGAATGTAGAAACTGCCTTTTGGTTAGAGTCTGATCGTATGCTGAGTTTGAATTTTGATGAGCAGGTTTTGGATACCCAACGCAAAGTTGTAGTGGAAGAGTTTAAGGAAACTTGTCTCAATCAACCCTACGGCGATGTTTGGCATCATCTATCGGATATGGTATATAAAGAACATCCATATCGCTGGCCAACGATTGGAAAAATACCAGCGCATGTAGAAGAAGCAAGCATGGAAGATGTACGGACGTTTTACTATAAATATTATCGTCCGAATAATGCGATTTTAACCGTTTCGGGTGATGTCAAAACGGAAGCGATTCGTACGCTAGCAGAAAAGTGGTTTGGTAACATCCCGAAAGGTGATATTCCAAAGCGACGACTACCCATGGAGGCGATACAAGAAGATACTCGACAAATTGAGTTGGAGGCTAATGTGCCGCTGGATGCGATCTACCTTGCTTTTCCTATGCCAGACCGCTTGCATCCTGATTATTATGCGGTTGATTTGTTGTCTGATGTTTTGTGTAATGGACGTTCTTCTCGACTGTATCAGCAACTGCTCAAAAAAAGATTGTTATTCAGTCAAATTGACTGCTACGTTTCTGGTAGTATTGATCCTGGCGTGATGATAGTAGAGGGTAAACCTGCGGAAGGTGTTAGTCTAGCACAAGCCGAAGCTGCGATTTGGAGCGAGTTGGATGCGCTGGTCGAAAAAGGGGTAGACGAGCAAGAGCTACAAAAGGTGAAAAATAGGGTAGAAAGTACGCTGGTATTTTCAGAAGCCAGTGTTTTGAATAAAGCGATCAACCTATCTTTCTTCGAAGCTTTGGGGAATATAGATCGAATCAATGAAGAAGCGGCGCTTTACCAACAAGTAAGCGTAGAAGATATGGCACGCGTGGCAAAAGAGATCTTGCAGCGCAAAAGGTGTTCTACCCTGAAATATCGTGCAAAACTCGTGGAAGCGGTTTAGGTTTGCGAAAGCAAGTTTTTGAAGCATTTATTCGAAGCGTAGCTGACACTTTAGTTGTTAAATCACCAATTTTCATACCTTATTAGGCGTGTACGAGTAAAGCTCCTGAGATCGCGCAATAAGTATGCCTAAAGAATTTTTATGGACGGAAACACAAATTTCAACTTATTTTTTTCCAGAAAATAAGTTGAAATTTGTGTTTCCGTCCGAAGGGATTTACTGAGCATACCTGTTGCTCAAATTACTTGTACTGACTCAGTCCATTTTTAAGCAAAATGGGTATGTTTGTCTGAATCGCAAAAGTAGTTGACACTTTAGTCTCAAATTGCCAATTTTTATTTCATAAAAATTAGCAATTTGGGTGTCCCTTTTGGATAGAAAACCACAACGATGCTGTTAATCTTTTCTTATTAACAGTCTTTTGACATGCTAAAATTGTGCTTACTTTTATTTTTGTAGTCGTAAAAGGTGTTGTTATGTCATCAGAAAACCAACTTCTTACATTTATTACACCATGTGACGATCTAATCAAACAGTCACCAACAATCCTTAACGATGACACAGAAATTATTTGGAATTTGCCTCGCCCTTTTGCTAGGAGCTAGTGCTACGATGGCGCAACAAAGTGTTGTGAATTGGTCTTACGAAGCCAAGCAAGTAAGCAGCAATGAATACCAAGTCACCTTTACGGCTAATGTGCAAGACGGTTGGTATATTTATTCTCAATTTTTGGGAGATGATGGTCCCGTTCCTACCACTTTTGAATTTGAAGGCGTAGAACCCGTTGGAAAAGCCAGCGAGAAAGGCTACAAAAAAGAAGGTTACGACGAAATATTTGGTATGAACCTGATCAAGTTTGGCAAAACAGTCACCTTCAGTCAGAAAGTCAAAGTGTCAGGAGGTCGGAAAACTATCTCTGGTTATTTGACGTATATGACTTGCAATGACGAACAGTGTTTGCCACCAACAGATGTAGAATTCGAAATTGTGATTTAGATTTAAATACCATCTATAGAACTACTAGATATTTTGATTTCAAAGCATCTGTATAAAGTTCAAGCGCAAGTGTCAAGTTCAAATTCAAACGCATATAACCTGTAAAATCCGTTTCATTCTGTTGAATACATGTCCCAAAAAAACTGAAATACTTGCGGTTATTACACTTTGCACCCATATTTCAAAAATGTCCAGTAGTGTATACTATTTATGCGAATAACGACTCTACAAATCTCATTTTTCTTAACATTTGACTCAGATATAGTTCAGGTCAATATCCGCAAATTGAGCAACAAGTATGCTTAGTAATTTTCTTCGGACGGAAACACAAATTTCAACTTATTTTTTAGAGAAAAATAAGTTGAAATTTGTGTTTCCGTCCATAAAAAACCTTTGAGCATACTTGTTGCGCGATCTCAAACACTTTACTAAGGTTCAAAAGTTTAGTAAAGTTGTTACTGCTACAAAATGGAGCGTTTTACCCGTCATTCGCATTATTTATAAAAAGGTTCGATATACGAATCGTATAAATGAACCTAATGTCGTCCTCAGAAAGGAGTTTGCTGTAAGCCGGCAATGTTCCTTTTTGAGGACTTCCTATTCACAGAGCAGTTTTAACAGCAAAGATCAATTAGATCAGTAGACACCCTTTATTATAGTGCAGCAATATGAAAAACATACTCTCTTTTCTTTTCCTCTTCAGTACAACCTCTTTTTTTGCGCAAATGGAAAACCCCGTGGAGTGGTCTTGGGAATCGAAGCAAATAGATGAAACCACCTACGAGCTAAAGTTCAAAGCGGAAATAGCTTCTGGTTGGACGCTATATTCACAATTCACTTCTGATGAAGGTCCTGTGCCTACCAATTTTGAATTTGAGTCAGGAGATCACTTTGAATTACTAGGAAAAGCAGTAGAAAAAGGCAAGCTGAAAGAAGGTATGGATCCTATTTTTGGCGTAAATGTGATAAAGTTCACCAAGGGACCTGCCTATTTTACGCAACAAGTAAAGGTAAACGATCCCAGCAAAGCCATCACAGGTTACCTTACCTTCATGTGCTGCGATGATGAGCAGTGTTTGCCTCCAACAGATATTGATTTCTCCTTTGCACTATCCAATCAGGCACAAGCCAATGCGCCTACTAGCAATCAAGCACTGGTGGCTTACCCTTTAGAAGATATTAAAATTGATCGTGCTGGCGATGCCTTGGAATGTGGTACAGCGATTGCTTCTGTGAACGAAGAATCCAGTCTGGGATGGGTCTTTATCGCTGGTTTTTTA
>JBCDKV010000207.1:0-7816 GCA_038746215.1 Bacteroidota bacterium
AAAGGAAATACCTGCCAATTTTGCTGCTGAAACCAAGCTTCGGCTTGCTGTATTTGTTTGGATGATTGCATGGGAAAGAAACGAGGTCAGTAGCATTTGGTTTAAAATGATACAAAGCCCTTGAACCTACACAAGCTCTTACAGTAGACTTCCAGTAGCCAATGGCTAAAAGTCAACTGCCAATAGCTAAAAACCGACTTATCTCCGCTGACATTTCACCGCCGTCCCAGTGAAAAGTACATAGAAGTACGGACCGCTGATGGTTTCCAAATCAATCGTGACACCTACGAGGGCATTAGCACCCAATTCTTCTGCTTTGCTGATAGCTTCTTCCATAGCTATCTTCTCGGCGCGATCTATCAGTTCAGGTTGTGCAGCGGCGCGCATTTCTTTCAATTTCTTAGCGCGGATGTTCGCTTTTCCCGTCACGATGCCTAGGTAACGAATAATTTGATG
The DNA here is from genome assembly GCA_038746215.1 of Bacteroidota bacterium. Lineage (GTDB taxonomy): Bacteria > Bacteroidota > Bacteroidia > Chitinophagales > Saprospiraceae > JAAUTG01. The sequence goes on from JBCDKV010000207.1 coordinate 457, forward strand.
TGTTTCTAACTGATCGGTGGTAGTAATAATCATGGTGAATAGTTTTGGTTAGAGCTTGTTTGGAACAGGAAGATAATGCTCTAAACATGCTCTCAGCTAATTCGCAGAATCAACTATTGTATTTTTGTCAGCAAAATTAAAAAAACCTGTCAGAATGGCTCATATTTCATATTGGCAGCATACTTGTTAAGAAATAAAACGTGAAAAACAAAAATCAGAAAAAGAAGAATCGTTTCCGCTATTTTTTTAAAAAAGCAAAAACAATGGAAGACAAAGAAATTGTAGAGGAATTAGCACAAGAAGGTATAGAAAATACTCAGGAGCAGCAAGGAGAAGAAGTGCAAACAGCTGCAGAAGAGCCAGCCGTGACCTTGAGTGCAGAAGAACAATTACAGTTAGAAAACGAGGAGTTGAAAATGCAAGTAGGCGAATTAAAAGATAAGTTTTTACGATTGCGGGCTGAATTTGATAATTTCAGAAGGCGCACGATGAAAGAGCGTTTGGATTTGATGAAAACGGCTTCGCGTGACACGATGTCAGTTCTACTGCCCATTTTGGATGATTTTGACAGAGCCAAAAGTACGGAAGGTGGTTTCTCCGAAGGCGTTACAATTGTGCACAATAAAATGATGAATGTCTTGGAACAGAAAGGACTGAAAGCAATGGATACGACGGGGGAAGTTTTTGATCCAGAGTTGCACGAAGCCTTGACTGAAATACCCGCAGCGAGTGAAGAAATGAAAGGTAAAATCGTTGATACGATTGAGAAAGGTTATTATCTAAATGACAAGATTATCCGACACGCGAAAGTGGTCGTTGGAAAGTAAATAATATAGTGTGTTTTTAGCAAAAAATAGACTTTTGGGGCATCTGTTCTCCAAAGGTCTATTGGTGTGTAAGTAAGTGGACTTAAATAATTGACGCTTTTGAATCCGCCTACTTAAAAACCAAAAATAAAGGAAAAATTATGGCAAAACGAGATTATTATGAGGTTTTGGGGGTCTCGAAGAATGCAGATGCCAATGCGATAAAGAAAGCCTACCGTAAGTTAGCGATCAAATATCATCCAGATAAAAATCCAGATGATAAGTCGGCGGAAGATAAGTTTAAGGAGGCGGCGGAAGCTTACGAAATATTGAGCGATGCGGACAAGAAAGCTCGCTACGACCGCTACGGTCACGCTGGTGTCGATCCAAACGCTGGATTTGGTGGTCGTGGAGGCATGACGATGGATGATATTTTTGCCAACTTTGGAAATATATTTGACGAAGGCAGCCCGTTTGAAGGTTTCTTTGGCGGTGGTGGCGGCGGTGGTCGCGCCCGTACGCGATCTAGAGGACAGCGTGGGAATAACCTTAGAATAAAAGTGTCCTTGACGCTGGAAGAAATTGCTAAGGGAGTGACCAAAAAGATCAAGGTCAAAAAGCAAACGACTTGCGATGTGTGTAATGGCAGTGGTGCAAAGGATAGTAATGCGGTACAGACTTGCCAAACCTGTCGCGGTTCGGGTTATGTGCGTCAGGTACGCAATACTTTCCTAGGTCAAATGCAGACTACTACCACCTGCCCGACCTGTAATGGAAGTGGACAGACCATTACTTCCAATTGCCCGAAATGTAAAGGTGATGGGCGCACCTATAAAGGCGAAACACTAGAAATTGAGATTCCTGCTGGGGTGGAAGAAGGCATGCAGTTGAGCATGCGTGGTAAGGGCAATGCTGGTTTACGGGGCGGCCCTGCTGGTGATTTGCTGATTAATATAGAAGAAAAGCCCCACGAGTTTTTGCAGCGAGATGGCATGCACCTCATTCACGATCTGTACATGAATTTTGCGGATGCTGCACTGGGTACATCGGTAGAAGTTCCAACCATAGATGGGCGGGTGAAAATCAAAGTCCCTGCGGGTACACAGTCTGGGAAAATATTCCGATTGAAAGGCAAAGGATTGCCTTCGGTGCAAAGCTATGGAAAAGGTGATGAGCTCATTCACGTCAGTGTTTGGACGCCTAAGAAATTGAATGAGGAAGAGCGTAAATTACTGGAAAAATTACGCGATATGCCGAATTTCAATCCAAAGCCGGGTCGTTCGGATAAGGGCTTTTTTGAAAAAATGAAGGATTACTTTAAGAGCTAGATGCAGATACTAAAGCACCACATTATTTTAGCCTCTCAGTCGCCACGCCGAAAGCAGTTGATGCAGGAAGCAGGTTTTCAGTTTGTGACCCGTTCTACGGATGTCGAAGAGACTTATCCATCCGATTTAGACGTGAAGCAAATTGCACCTTACTTGGCAGAAAAGAAGGCAGATGCGGCACGGGCTTGGATCGAAAAAGATGAAATTGTCATCACAGCAGACAGTGTGGTGGTCTTCGATGGCAAGGCGTACGAAAAGCCCAAAGATTATGAGGACGCAGTGCGTATTTTGAAGGAATTGTCTGGACAAATGCACTACGTCATTACGGGGGTCTGTCTTTGCAGTAAAAGTAAGAAACAAGTGTTTTCAGTCAGCACAAAGGTCTATTTTGACACCTTGAGTGAGGAAGAAATCGCTTACTACATCGAGACGTACAAACCTTACGATAAGGCGGGATCTTACGGGGTTCAGGAATGGCTAGGACACTGCAAAGTCAAGCAAATTGAGGGTTCTTTTACCAATGTCATGGGACTACCAATGTATGAAGTGTACCATGAGCTGCAACAGTTTGTTTTGTCTGAGTAGACTGTTTGTGATTATAATGAACTTAGACCTAGACTTGGCAAGTTTTGAAAACTTACCAAGTCTTTGGCTCGGAATACGGCATACGATTTTTGGGCTACTCTTCTAAGAATAGAATTTGAGTCATTGGATCGGTAAGCCCTGAGGATTGCCGAGCCTATTGTTACTGTAGGCGTTTAAAATCTTAGAATGGTAGCCGATCGTTGTATAACAGGAGTAATAAGAATCTGCACGCTCCAATTAAACCATTTGCTCAGGACGTACCCATTCATCAAACTCTTCTGCGCTTAGCATCCCTAATTCGACGGCAACTTCTTTCAAAGTTTTATTTTCTTTATAAGCAGTTTTGGCAATGGTAGCAGCTTTATCGTAGCCTATCTTGGTGTTCAAAGCAGTGACTAACATGAGCGAATTGTTTAGGTTCTGCTGGATGCGCTCGTGATTGGGCTGAATACCTATTGCGCAATTATCATTGAAACTCACACAAGCATCGCCGATGAGTTGTGCCGACATCAAGAAGTTGTAAATCATCATTGGTTTGAACACATTCAACTCAAAGTGTCCCGTCATACCACCCACGTTGATGGCCACGTCATTACCTACTACTTGTGCCATTGCCATCGTCAATGCTTCGGATTGCGTAGGGTTGACTTTGCCAGGCATGATGGAAGAACCCGGTTCGTTGGCAGGAATGATGAGTTCGCCAATGCCACAGCGTGGGCCAGAAGCTAGCATCCTAATATCGTTGCCTATCTTCATCAAGCTACAAGCCACGGTTTTCAATGCGCCGTGGGTTTCTACGATGGCATCGTGTGCTGCCAATGCTTCAAATTTATTCTCTGCGGTACGAAAAGGCAGTCCTGTAAACTCCGCAATTTTATCTGCCACCATAGTCGGATAACCTTCTGGGGTATTCAATCCTGTTCCAACTGCCGTGCCACCCAATGCCAGTTCTGATAAGTGGTCTAGTGTGTTTTTGATCGCTTTGATACCGTGATTCAATTGAGCGACGTAGCCACTGAGTTCTTGCCCAACCGTCACGGGCGTAGCATCCATGAAATGCGTTCGCCCGATTTTTACGACCTCCATGAACTGCGTAGACTTGGTTTGCAAAGTATCGCGCAATTTCTCCATGCCTGGAATGGTGACTTCCACAATTTTCTTGTAGGCGGCAATGTGCATGGCAGTCGGAAAAGTATCGTTAGAAGACTGTGATTTATTGACATCATCGTTGGGATGCAATACTTTTTGCTCGTCGGTCAGTTGTCCGCCCTGAACGACGTGTCCTCGATTGGCAACTACTTCATTGACGTTCATATTGGATTGTGTGCCAGAACCAGTTTGCCAAACAACCAGTGGAAATTGATCGCTTAACTTACCTGCCAAAATTTCATCGCATACCGTTGCAATCAAGTCTGCTTTTTCGCTTGCTAATACACCTAGGGCTTCGTTTGTCCTTGCGGCTGCTTTTTTCAAAATGGCAAAGGCTTCGATCACTTCTTTAGGCATTTGCTGCCCTCCAATTTTGAAGTTTTCTTTTGAACGCTGTGTCTGTGCTGCCCAATAGGCATCTACTGGTACGTCGATGTAGCCAATGCTATCTTTTTCTTTTCGGAAACTCATATTTCGTTTTATTTTAAATGGTTGTGCTTGCGAATTTTCTTGAACGGGTTTATTTACAGCACAAAAATAAGTGCTTTTTGTTTTGATTCTGATAGGATTACAGTAAAGTACTGTTTTTTCGATAATAAACCACGACATGCTTATCTGAATCGCAAGAATAGCTGACATTCTTGTGTTTAAATTGCTAATTTTTATGAAACGAAAATCAGCAATTTGGGCGTCTTTTTGGACAGAAATAATGTTATTTTGAAAATCAGGACTGTACGAAGTCCTGTTCTCCTTAACATTTTACTTAATGTAGCCTGAGTCAATGCCAAAAAATCTTTGGGCATACTTGTTGCTCAATCTCAAGAGCCTTACTAGGATTTATTTCAAGTATTACTCAAAACCCCTAAAAGATGGTATTAAGCAAGTGGATAGACTTGTCGAGACCACACATCAAAATAATTAGATTCAAAACATGGAGCAATTTATCAATGACTTACAAGAAAACCTGCAAACCTACTACGATGAAATCGTTGCGCTTTTACCCAAAATATTGCTTGCTGCGATCACTTTCTATATCATTTGGTTCATAGCTGGACGTTTGCGCAATTTGGTCAATAAAAAGTTGAGTAGTAGAATGGATGATCCGCTCTTGGCGCGTTTTTTAGGTCGAATGGTGAAAACGATTGGCGTGGTGATCGCTATTATGATTTCACTTAAAATCATTGGGTTACAAGACATTGCGGCGGGCTTATTTGCGGGCGTAAGTTTTAGTGCCGTGGTCATTGGTTTTGCCTTCAAAGACATTGGAGAAAACTTTTTGGCTGGAATTATTTTAGCCTTCAATCGTCCCTTTAGAGTGGGCGATACAGTGGAGTTAGACGATGAGCAAGGCATTGTGGTGACACTCAATATGCGCACCACCAAAATCAAGACTTTCGATGGCAAAGATGTCTATATTCCTAACGCTAATATCATCAAAAATCCAGTTGTCAATTACACCATTGATGGCTTTTTGCGACAGGAGTTTGTGGTGGGACTAGACTACGGTTCGGATGTGAATAAAGCCATCAATATCATCTCGCAAGCTGTCAATTCGGTAGAAGGTATTTTGCAAGAAGATAAAAAAACGGTGGTCTTTATCAGTAAGGTGAATACCAGCACACTCGATCTCACGGTGCAGTATTGGTTGGATACTTTTGATTCTAAATATTCTGGTTTAGACTTGAAAACAAAGGCAATTAACAACACGCTGAATGCACTGAGCGACGCAGGCTATTATTTACCAGGTAATGTCATTGAGATGAAAAACTATAAAGAAGATAAAATCCACTTGACCGAAGCAAATGTGATGGCTAGTTGAGTGGGGAGGAGAAGCTATGCGCTAAACTAGATATGTAGTTCGTTTTTCGCTTTTTTAGAACCACAAAATACTGGTTATCATTTAGTTGAATACGAGGTTTTGAGAAGTATTCTACATAGATATTGGTAGCGTTCTTTAGATCGCGCAACAAGTATGCCCAGAGGTTTTATGGACGGGAACACAAATTATTGAGCATACTTGTTGCTCAATTTCCTTGCATCGACTCAGGCTGTTTCCATGTAAGATATTAATAGAACTGAGACTTCGTATAACCCTAACTTTCAGGTTGTGAAAATTCCTAACAGACTCTTGTTTGATACGAGTGTTCAAAGTTGAAAACCCAACGCTTTGGCCATTCCTGCTGTCTTAATTAAGAAAACAAATGTACTATGAAAATACAATCTTATCTCACCTTACTATTGGTTATTAGCGTACTCAGTGCTTGCGTACAAACAGATACGCCTGAACCTGAGCAAGCGGCTATTTATGGTTTTTGGCGGCTACAATCGGGGGTATTTATCTTTCCCCAAAATGATGAAGTCGAGTTCAATCCGTTAGCTTACTTGCTTTTGCAAGAGGACTCGAATATGGATGGATTTACTTCCAGAAACCAGATTTCAGGTGACTTCACATTTGACGAGGCAGGTGAATTTGCCTTGAATCTTCAGCGGACTACCTTTGCCTCCGATTCGCCTTGGTCGGCGCTGTTCGTAGAAAAAGTTGCGGCAGTAGATCGCTACGAATTGGAAGATAATGAACTGATACTCACGGATTCGGAGACAGAACAGCGGTTGACTTTTCTGAACATTAACGAAGAGACTTGCCAAACCGTAACCAATGATCGAGAGCGTTTTCTGAACGCAACTTCTGATGAATTTGACTTGAAAGACGTGAAATTGGTGAATGGCTGCTTAGAGGTCTACATTGCCTACGGCGGCGGTTGTGAAGCCGTTGCACTTGGACTCATTGGCGGAGAAGATTATGCCGAATCGTTGCCACCACAACTTAGTGTCCGACTCGTTTTAGATGATGACGACAATTGCGAAGCACTAGTGCAGGAACGGTTTTACTTCGATCTGACCGAATTTCAGTATGACGGCTTGGATGACTTGATACTCAATTTAGAAGATTGGAAGGATCAAATTAGAGTAGTCTATTAGATCTACTTATACCATGGATGGAGCAAAGATTTGGCGGAGGACAGAAACCATATTAATAATCTTATTGCACTCGTGTAATGAATTGTACATGATTTCGCCTCCAACCAAATTCCAATAAAAGGCATGTATATGAAAAGCTATTTCTTTGTTTTGAGGATAATTGTACTTGCCTTTCGTATTCACTTTTGAATAGCTGCTAAAAGAAATTGGCGGAGGACTTCAATCATACTTTTTGTTCTTGCTGTAGCTGTGTAATTCAATATTGTAGCATGATTTTGCCTCCGACCAAATTCCCAATAAAAGGCATGTATATGAAAAGCTATTTTTTTGTTTTGAGGATAATTGTACTTGCCTTTTGTATTCACTTTTGAATAGCTATTAAAAGAAATTGGCGGAGGACTTCAATCATACTTTTTGTTCTTGTTGTAGCTGTGCAATTCAATATTGTAGCATGATTTTGCCTCCGACCAAATTCCCAATAAAAGGCATGTATATGAAAAGCTATTTTTTTGT
>JBCDKV010000208.1:0-7803 GCA_038746215.1 Bacteroidota bacterium
CCAAAAACGAAGTCGCCGTGAACGAATATATCCGAACCCATATGCACAGTGCCAGAAGTGAAAGCCAGCAATTTGGCATACCCGCATCGGTCATTTTAGCGAATGCAATCATCCACAGCCAAATCGGTCAATCTGACTTGCACACCAATCATAAAAATGCTTTTGGTTTGGTTTGCACTGCCGATTGGAAAGGCGCAGTCGCTTGGGAAAATAATACCTGCAATCGTGCTTACGACGAACTCGCCACTAGCTACAGAGACCACAGCCTGTTTTTGACAACGGGCGATCAAGCTGCCCTAAAGGAATTGGGCAAAACGGACTACAAAGCATGGGCGAAAGCCATTGAACGCATTGGCTACTCCTCAGAAAAAAAGCTAGCCAAGCAAATCATAAGCCTCGTAAAAACCTATCGCTTAGAACAGTTAGATGCCAACTAGCGCAGCCCATTCAACTCGCAGCAGCACACTTTTTTCAGACTGGTGAGTTCATTCCAGCTACTGCGAGGGGCTTGCGTTTTATTGGCTTAGAGACGGTCTAGATACAAAAAGTAGTTGATACTTTAGTATTCAAACCTCGTGTATACCTAATCCAAAAATAAAAAATAGACTTTTTTACTCTACACGTAGCACAACATCTGACTTCTAGTCCATTCTTGCTACCTTTGCGGCATGAGACGAATAGACATTGAACAATTGGATTTTAGTAAAGGTAATGGACTAATACCTGCCATCGTTCAGGATGCCAATACGGGCAAGGTACTAATGCTTGGCTACATGAATGCTGCTGCTATCCAGAAGACCTTAGACAGCAAGAAGGTCACTTTTTATAGTCGTAGTAAACAGCGACTTTGGACAAAAGGAGAAAGCTCTCATCATTTTTTAGAACTGGTAGAAATTGCGATGGACTGCGACCAAGATGCACTATTAGTGAAAGCTAACCCACTTGGCCCAACTTGTCACACGGGAGCAGATACTTGCTTTGAGGAAGACAACCAAAATGACCACTTTTTATGGCATTTAGAGCGCGTCATTCAAGCACGCAAAGCCAACCCAAGCGTGGACTCTTACACGGCTCGTCTGTTCAGCAAAGGCATCAATAAAATAGCGCAGAAAGTAGGCGAAGAAGCAGTGGAAACGGTCATTGAAGCCAAAGATGACAATCGAGATTTATTCCTGAATGAAGCAGCAGATTTATTGTTCCATTACATGGTGCTATTAGTAGCCAAAGGAGAAAGTTTGGATGAAGTGATTCGGGTATTAGAGCAACGACATCAGTAAGTAACGCACAAGGAATAAATTTACATTCTTAGAGAAGCTGTGTGTGATCATAAAATTAAAATTTTTACTTCGTAAAAATTTTAATTTTGGAAGGTTCTCTGGACAGAAAGTCCTGTTTTTCTCAACGTTTTACTTGAAACCAGTCTGAGTCAATGTCAGGAAATCGCGCAACAAGTATGCTCGGTAAGTCTCTTCGGACGGAAACACAAATTTTTCCTGAAAAATTTGTGTTTCCGTCCATAAAAAACCTCTAGGCATACTTGTTGCGCGATCTCAAGGGATTTACTAAGGCTTATTTTGAGGATTGCTTAGCAATTCGTACACGCTTAATTCCATTTTCAAAATGTAAAGAATGTAAATTTATTTCTCTAGCGTTACTAAGTAAAGGTGAAAGCCATGATTTTTCGATTTGGATTTGATCTTTTGCGAAAATAATGGAACTAGACTTGGCAAGTTCTCAAAACTTGCCGAGTCTTTATCTCCCGCTTGCTAGTTGGCTACTTTCACCAAAGTCGCATCTTTCAAAGCAAACATTAATCGGTTGATGTCCGAGTCGTTGAGTTCAAGCGTTCCTTTTAGGTACACTGCCTCTGCGGTGTATTCAATTTCCTCTTTGGCGTAAACTTCCATCACGGTTTCGGGACCTGCACCACCACAGAAAAAGCACATATTATAAGGGAAGGCAGAGAAAATGAATTCTTTATGTCCTTTATAGCCTTCGACGGGAATAATATAGCCTTTAATTTCAATTTCTTTTCCTTCAAAATGCTTTACCGCATCACTAAAAATAGGCACATCTACTTTAAATCCCAGCATTTCATCATACTGTTTTTTAAAGGTAATTTTGGAGAGGGTTTTCCACATATTTTTGTTGTCCTGTGCGTAGCTCGTGCTACTACTAGCGACAAATAGGGCAAAAGCAAAGCAAAAGAAAGATAGATATTTCATTTTTGTATTTTATTTTTGAGTTGCTCGTTCATTCGAGGAACAGTTCACCTACAATATAAAACAAGCACAAAAGTAAGGAGTTTGGGGCATTTGAGATAAAAGAACGTTAAATTTGGTCGATTAGCTACTAGGACAAGTAGTAAACTTTAGCACTTGTACACTTATTTTCGTAGTATATCAAGCATAAGGGAACTTGTAAAAGATAACCTACCCATTTTTAATTTTCTCCCAAACTACTACTGCGTTGCTCATCAGTCAGGTAGCACGGGCTATCTTCCTTCTTCGCGTCTTGTATTAGTTTGCGATAATTCTTAAAAATTTGGGTAGCTTATTTATTACAAATTCCCTAAAAATCATAAAGGTATGCCATCTATTACGCAACAGATTAGCTATTTTCGAGCTTGCTACGAAGCGGACAATAGGAACGTTCAACTACGCTCTTTCTTTAGTAAGAAAGTAAGTCAGCCTAAAATCCTATCCGATATTGATTTGCTGACGGGTAGATTACCTTACCTGCCAGTGGCAGCAGATTGGGGAGCGGAAAGCCATCATATGCTATCGCTCTATGCCAAAGAAAAGCAATTGTATGTAGGTGCTTTTTTTGTTTTGGGTAAGACCAAGGTCTTGAATAAGCAACAGAAATTAATTGCTCCCCTTTTGCTTTATCCTGCTCAACTCGTGACAGAAAATCGCGATGAGTCAGCTCCTACAACACTATTTCCCCATTCAAATCCAGTTATTCAGATGGCGCATTATGTATTTCTGACGGATCGCTCACCCATTCTCAATCTAGCAGCATTGCTTCCTTTGACTCCTAGAGATCCTTCCATAAATGTACTGGAAGCATTATCCAAGCACAGTCCTAAAGATTTACTCAGTTTTGAAGCTGTTATGCTGTTGCAGGAAGCACTAGACGAAATTTTTGTCAACCTAGACAGTAGTGCGCTAGCCCATTTTCCAAGCGTCGAAGTAACTGCAAGCGTCGAACGAATTTGTAGAAGTCGCAAAGCTTTTCAAGCGGAGCAATTCCAGATACTAAATACAGCAGGCTTGTGCATTTTGGATAAAGGAAAAGCGGGTAGAGGTATCTTGAATGAGTTGCATGAACTAGCAGCAACAAGCCAATTTTCTAAGCCGGTTAAAAGCATATTTGCTGGTCAAAGCCACAAGATTAATGTACCATCTATTAAGAATACCTATGTTCCTGTGACCCTCAATTTGGCACAAGAAAAACTGATTAAAACCAGCTACGAATCCACATTGAATGTAGCAGTTGGACCACCAGGAACGGGTAAGTCGTTCACAGTAGCTGCACTCGCTACCGACGCTATCAGTAGAGGACAATCCGTATTGATTGCTTCGCAGAATTATCAAGCGGTAGATGTCATCGCCAAAAAATTAGCAAAGGACTTTGAGATCGTGCAATCCGTCGTCAAGACGACTGATCCAAAATGGAAGAAACAAGCCAAAGAGCGACTTGAAAACATACTGAATGGCATCGGTACAAAAGCAGTCTCCATGAAGTATGTCAATAAAATGGCTTATAAAGTACAAAGTTGCATTGCCGAAATCCGTCGTCTGGAACAGATCATTACGCGTAGAATCGAAAAAGAAACCTTTTGGGGGCAAGGAGAGCTAGGTCTACTTTCTGGTTTTTGGAAAAGATTCAAATTCAAACGACTCGATAAATACATCGACTTGTTACCTGCGCTATGGAACGTCTATCAGGAGTTGGAAAAGGAGCTGTATGCGAAGCGTGCTCACATCAGAAATTACATCCGAGCCAGTCAAGACCATCATCTCTACATGGTTTTAAAACTAAAGAGAAAAGAGCTACAAGGATTTTTGAAGGCTTTACGTGCCAGAACAGGTAGTCTGAAAGAAGAGCGTTTTCGCAAAGTCAATTTCGATACACTTTTTCAAGCTTTGCCCATCTGGTTGGTGACCATGGAAGAGGTGCATCAGGTGTTGCCGCTTAGGAAAGATTTATTTGACTTAGTCATTTTTGATGAAGCAACGCAATGCAATCTGGCGAGTGCCATTCCACTTTTGCAGCGTGCTAAACGTGCCGTCATCGTCGGTGATCCCAAGCAGTTACGCCACATTTCTTTCCTTTCCGCCAATCGTCAGAAACAGCTTTTACAAGAACACGGCATCGCTCCAACGGAATTAGAACGACTCAACTATCGCAACAAAAGCCTGCTTGATTTTGTGCTAGCAGAAATTGATAGCCAAGATAATATCCATTTTTTGAATGAGCATTTTCGTTCTCGTCCCGATCTGATCGCCTTTAGCAATGCTACTTTCTACGACGGACAACTAAATTTGATGACGGATACTCCTACTGCTATTAAGACAGGTAATTTAGTACTGCATCCAGTAGCAGGAAAACGCGAAGAAAAAGGACACAATCCCGTGGAGGCAGCGCAGGTATTACAACTCATCTTGAGCATTGCGCAACAAGAAGAACAGTTGGCAGAGCAGCACTGCCAAAGCATTGGAATACTATCTCCCTTCCGTGCTCATTGCGACTATTTAAGGGAACTGATTAGCACAGAAATAGCATTCAATACCTTCAAAAGACATCAAATCACTGTCGGTACACCGCACTTTTTTCAAGGAGAAGAGCGCGATACGATGATATTATCATTCGCCTTAGATGATGACGCTCATCCCTCTGCTTTTCGTTATTTGGAAAAACGCGATGTCTTCAACGTCAGTATTACGAGAGCGAAAGTTCAACAGCACGTTTTCATTTCTTTTGATCCAAATCAACTGAATACCCATAGCCTTTTGAAGCAGTATATTGGCTCTATTCAATCCAATTATTCAGCTACAACTGACCCTAATGTTCATCCAACAGAAGATGAGTTTATGGAAGAAGTGCTAGCTGTTTTAGCCACGTACCATCCACAAAAACTTTTTAAAAACTACCACATTGCAGGTCTGGATGTGGACATCGTTATCGTTTTTAACGACAAGACCTACTGTATTGACTTGCTGGGCTATCCTGGCGAGTATGCCGAGGCTTTCCCACTGGAACGCATTCGTATTTTCAATAGAATGGACGTACAAGTATTTTCGTTACCCTTCTCGATGTGGACGTTGAATCGTAAGCAATGTATTAGGGGGCTACGAAAGTTTTTGGAGATTTAGAACAGCATACGACGACCTCCCATCAAAATCCCAAAGCAACAACTGCTGATCCTGTAAAGCTATAAGGTCATCTATTTACTGCTGCTTCCTCATTCCTCCAGTTCTGCTATCATTTTTTTACAATAGTCAATTGCCCATTGCTCTTTTGCTGAACAGTATGCTATGGATGTGCTAAAATACTTTATGGCAAGTGCTTTGTCGCCTAGTGCTTTATGCGCTGCTGCTTTGCCGTAGTATCCTCCAAAATAGGAAGGATCGTCCTGGATTAATTGCTCGAATAATTGCAGGGCTACTGTGTTCTGATGATTGTTGAGGTAATCAATGGCAAACATGAAAAGGGAATGGGCTGAGACCGAATAATTTTGCGTATCACGCTTCATTCTATCTAACTGCTTGATGCCATGCGCTATTCCGTGTTCGTCGATTTCTTTTTCGAGGATAATTTCAAAAGGCATTTGGAATTTGCCATGCGAAAAATGACTCAGTAGAGCTTTCGCACGATGAGCTAATTCTTTACCACGCTTGTTCCGATTGGTGAAGATCGCTACCATAATTTTTTCGCTTGGCACTCTGATGACATGGCTACCAAATCCAGTAGTTGAACCGCCATGCTGTAAAATTTTTGTGCCTTTGTAGTAGCTCACTTCCCATCCATAACCGTAACCGTCTGCTTCCGTCTTCCCATTTTCGTCGTATCCATAGAAAGCTTCGTCCAGTACCGATTGTGGCAGTAACTCATTTGTATAGAGCGCTTGATCCCATTTGAAATAATCCACTACAGAAGTATAGATACAGCCGTCTCCTTGAATTGCGCTGGTCAAACTTTGATCTTTGGCAGTCACTCCTTCCTGTCTGACGAGGTAGCCGTACGCTCTATGCTTGATCGTTTTCCCAGATTCAAATATCGTAGAAGTGGTCATGTCCAAGGGTGCGAAGACTTCTTTTTGTATGAAATCTGAAAACGAAACCCCCGAGATTTTTTCTACGACTTGCGCTAAAATGGCATAACCTGTATTGCTGTAGGCGTACTGAGTGCCTGGCTGAAAATAAGTAGAATCCGTTTCGAGCAATCCATTCAGCACATCTCTATCTAGCATCTGCTCCTTTTGTCCTGCGGTCAGGAAACGAGTATATTTTACCAAGCCAGCGCGATGAGTCAGCAAATGTTGTATGGTGATATGCGCCCCGTAGGCAGGAAATGCTGGGAAGATTGTTTTGAGCTTGGTTTGATAAGTTAGCTTGCCTCGATGTACCAATAGCATGATGGCAAAAGCGGTAAATTGTTTACTTACGGAAGCAATTCTATAGTTAGAAGCTGGTGTTGCAAGTATTTTTCGATCTAAATCTGCGTAGCCATAACTTTTCGCCAATTCGATAGCTCCATCTCTCACGATTATGATACTCGCACCTGGGTTTTCGCCGCTATAATCTTTGAATAGCTCATCCACAAACGCTACATCATAGTTTGGTGTGTTCGCTCTCGAAGCAGTTTCTTTTGATGACCTACAAGATAGGAGGAGCAAGCTCATGCTTATTAGTAGTAGATAGTTCATGTCAAGGCTTGGATAAATTTGATCGATCAAGAAATATGGCAATCAAGAGGAAGTTCAGCTTTGTTTAGGGCTTATTTCGAGTTTTACTTAGAATTTTCTGCACGCCTAATTTGGTAGCAAAGGTGCTGCTCATAGTCAGGATACTCGGTCATCGCAGGATGATCAAACTGCCCGATTTTGGTCATCCCAATCTTCTTCATAACGTTTTCTGATCTGCGGTTACGGATCGTACAGACTGCAATGATCTTTTCTATTCTCAATTCATTAAATCCATATTCCAGACATCTTTTTGCTCCCTCTGTCGCGTAGCCTTTTCCCCATGCACTTCTCTTTAGTCGCCAACCAATATCAATAGCAGGCGTGAATGCGGTTTGATACTGCTGAGATGCCAAGCCGATCATGCCAATCCATTCTTTAGTCGCTAAAATTTCTGTTGCGTAGTAGGTAAATCCATTGGTGGTCAAATGGTTATTGAGTTTTTCGATGAAGCGTTCTACTTCTGTTTGTGTCAGTGTTTTTGGAAAATGTTCCATTACTGCCTCATCTGCATTCAGGGCTGCAAATGCCTCTAAATCTGCTGCGCTCCACGCTCGAAAACCAAGTCTTTCGGATTTGAAAATGTATGCTTCTTTTTTCATTTTTTTCGATTTCTGCTGGCTACTAAGTATCTTTCTTTTTCTTCCCATTTTTATCGTAATTTTATCATTTCAAAATTACGCTTTTATCACCTTAGTAACGGACAAACAATAAGTTCCACATTTTGACCGAGCAGATTTTGTTCTGCTACTACTCAGCAAAAGGGATGTAAGGGTTCTCTTTTCTGAGTCAAACATAGGAATCCTCTCGGCTAGCGAGGCTTTTCAACATTC
>JBCDKV010000209.1:0-7796 GCA_038746215.1 Bacteroidota bacterium
AAAGTCCAGTGGACTTTTAAGTGAGCGAACCACGCTAGTGGATGGGGGGCAGAACATTCAAGCGAATGAACCGCAAAGCGGACGGGCGAGGATGCCTTACCTACGCTTGGTCATAAATCGGAAAGTTATTATTTGATCGTTACTTAATCTCGCTTTTTACAAGGAATGAAAATTAAATATGAAACTACTACGTCTAAATACTCAAGCCTTTAAACTACCACTAGCCAGCCTACTGTTCGCGCTATTCTTCCTATTCGCACAGCAGCACGTACAAGCACAAAGTCCACTAATCATTGGTACATACAAAGCCAAAGTCAATCCAGACCAGAACGTTTGTGTGAAAATATACGGTCGAGAATTTGAGCAAATTCTATCTATGCAGTATAGCTTACGTTGGGATACTGAGCAGTTGAAATTCAAGAACATCAGTAATTTTGGATTACCCAAATTGAGTGCTCAAAATTTTGGTACGCAACGAGCGGAAGAAGGTATTTTGACCTTTGCTTGGTACGATCCTAATTTGCAAGGCATTAGCAAAGCCGATGGAAGTATCCTCTACGAAGTTTGCTTTGAAGTGGTCGGAGCAAAAGGTACAAGCACTAAGCTCGAATTTGCGAACGAGCCGACCATCATTGAGGTTTCTAAAGCACCAGGTACGCTGATTGAGCTACAAACAGAAGGCGGAAAAGTGGAAATATTGGAGTAAGGAACGAGTCATAGAATTTATGCAAAAAACATATTTTGCTTCTGATTTTCACTTAGGCACTGACGGTAAATTGAGTAGTCAAGAACGAGAGCGAAAAATTGTACGCTGGCTGAACGCCATACAAGAGGATGCGGCGGCTATCTATTTGGTCGGAGATATTTTCGATTTTTGGTTTGAATACAAGCGCGTCATTCCCAAGGGCTACGTGCGCTTATTCGGTAAATTAGCAGAACTACGCGACGCCAATCTTCCCATTTACTTCTTCACGGGCAACCACGATCTTTGGATGTTCAACTACTTAGAAGATGAATTTGGTATCCCAGTCTATCGGCAACCGATCATTCGCGACATCAATGGTAAAACTTTTTTTATCGGACACGGTGATGGATTAGGTCCAAACGACCGTGGATACAAAATGATGAAAAAAGTATTTACCAACAAGACTTGTCAATGGCTATTCGCACGTTTGCATCCCAATTTTGGTGTAGGATTAGCACGCTATCTTTCCCAGCGCAGTCGCAGGCAAGATCCTGTCATTGAACGCTATTTGGGCAACGAAAAAGAGTGGTTGGTCGTTTACGCCAACCGAAAAATCGAGCGGTTAACACAAGAAATTGACTACTTCGTATTCGGTCATCGTCACCTACCCATTCATATGACGCTCAACAATAAAAAAAGCCAATACGTCAATATCGGCGAATGGCTACATGCTTGCTCTTACGGCGTTTTTGATGGTGAACACATGCAAATTCAATTTTTTGAGCAGCCGAATGCTAAGGTGTTTCCTTAAATCTGACTGATCGCTTCTTTTCCTTTCAGTCTTCAAACTTTATCCCAAATATCAATATGCGCTCCGTTTGTTGTCTTATAATATGGCATCAAATCTATCGTCATGCAAGAGTGAATCGGTAAAACTGCAATCAAGTCGCCTATCTTCGTTTTTTCCATCAGCGTCTTACTTGCTTTAACGATACCGTGTTCTTGCGAAAGCGAGCGTAGATAACTCCCATCATTTGGAATCGTCCAATTATTACCATCCCAATCTACAACTCGACCAAAAGAAGTCTTTTCATTTTTCATTGTAATTCGATCCTTCGAAAAATGCACACCACCACCATACAGAACGATCTCTGAACGCTTAGGATGCAAAGCTACTACGGGACAAAGCATGGCAACTGCGATGTCGTCCAGTTCGCAAGCACCGATTTGATACTGCGTCACATCATAGCAGATAAAATTGCCTGGTCGCAACTCATCAAAGGCACTAAAATCTTCGAGCATACTGCAAGAAGGCGTATC
The DNA here is from genome assembly GCA_038746215.1 of Bacteroidota bacterium. Lineage (GTDB taxonomy): Bacteria > Bacteroidota > Bacteroidia > Chitinophagales > Saprospiraceae > JAAUTG01. The sequence goes on from JBCDKV010000209.1 coordinate 2,006, forward strand.
GCCGTAGGAAATTTCAAGTTCGGGAAACGCAGGCTGGAAATGGCTCCTTAATATATTGGCTGCTGCTGCGTGCATCTGATGAATGCTCGATATGACGTCTAATTCATTGCGTGTACCGTACGAATGTCCAGCGTGCATCAAAAAACCTTTGAAATTTAATCGTTCTACTTGCTGGATGGCTTGAACCACTTGCTCGATGCTGGAAATATCCAAAGAGGAAATTCCCGTCCTACCGTAGCCAGCATCTATTTTGATGAAAACGCCTACCCTACTACTTAAAGACTCTGCCAAAATGGCTACCGTTTCTGTAGACTCAACCAAGATATTCAATTGTACAGTGGTGGCTAAAGTGTTCAGTCGGTCTATCTCCAATACGTTCAAAGGAAAAGCCACCGTAATGTCTTTCCAGCCACCTTTTGCGTAATAGGCAGCCATTCTCAGAGAAGAAACCGCAATTTTTTCCACGCCTAATTCACGAAGCCACTCCCCTACTCCATTGGACTGTGGCGTTTTCATATGTGGACGAAACGCAATTTGATGACGAATCGTTTTTTGCTGCATCCGTCGTACATTGTTCAGCAATCGCTCTTGGTCGATTAGTAAAGTTGGTACTGTAATTTTCACAATGTTTTTTTTAAGAATGCTTATTTGATGTCTATCAATCTTCAATTTCCAAGCGATATCCTCTACTCGGCACGTTCACAAGTTGCACGCCCTCCAATCGACTCAATTTTTTTCGCAATTTAGATACAAATACATCCAAACTTCTACTCACAATGGCAGCGTCGTGATTCCATACTTCTTTTTGGATACTTGCCTTCTCGAGCACTTGATTGGGCGAGGTCGCAAAAACAAGCAATAATTTGCTTTCTGTCGGTGTCAGTTTGACAATTGTTCCGTCAATATTAAGGTACTGTTCTTCGGGATAGAAATGAGCACTTCCAATTGGAATTATCATTTGATCCGCAGTAGAAATTGCAGGAGTCGACGATTGCGCCCTATCTTTGCGCCACCAGTACAGCGTATATACGCAACAAGCCAGCCCTAAAAGCCCACCAAGGATGCGCCAAGCATACTGCCCAGTTTTAGCAGTTGTATTCTCCGCAAACTGCAATTCGATGAAATAGCAATTTTTCGCCTGTTGTCGATTGTTACAAGGGGCTAATTCTTCTTCGGATTGTCTAAAAATAGCGTAACTGTACACAATCGCTTCTGCTGCGCAAGCTCTCACATTGACGATATAATCCTGCTCAATGGCATGTGTCTGAATCACCGTATCGATGGTACGAACGAGGACTTCTGGCTGAAAACTAAAAGGACTTTCAAAGTGAATTTGATAATGTGCGTCTCCTATTTTTTGCACTGGCAATACCCTTGAGCTGCTGTCTCCTGCTTGCAATAGCACCTGATGACCGATCTGCCGCATGATGAGATGTTCTTTAGCTTGCTCAAAACTTGTTTCCTCCGACTGATTGGGCGTGAAAGCACAGAATGAGAGCAATAGCATACCAATGCTCAATGAAAAAAAGTATTTCCAATTCATACTCAAATATAGGGACAGACCGAGCTGAAAAAGAGCATTTAAAAAGAATTTACAAGTCGTTTACAGCCTTTTTACAGCTTTTAGGGTGCGAAAAAGGAGATGTAGGGCTTAAATTTGTCGAAAATATATCATTATGAACTATAAATTATTCTTTTTAGCTATCGCCCTCATCATAGTCGCTTGCCAATCAGAACCTCAGGTCAAAACAGAAAAAGTCTTAGCCAAAGTGACGAGCCAGCAAGCAGCAGCGCGCACCGAAACAAAAATTGCTCCCGTCTATGCCTCCTACGATTACGGTATGACTTGGAAGCCGCTGCACGATATTTTCCACGATTCGGTGGGTGTCGCCCGCCTCGGCAAAATCGACGATCAGATCATTGTGAGTACTTTTGATGCGGGGCTTTTTCTGGGACAAGCATCTGAAAAAAAATGGCAGCAAATTGGAGCAGATTTACCGCAAAAGCAAATAAATGCACTACACGTTTCCAGCGGCACTATTTTTGTTGGGCTTTATCGAAACGGTATCTATAAAAGCAGCGATAAAGGAGCAACATGGGCGTCTATGAATCACGATTTAAAAGATTTGCGGGTGCAATCCATCTTAGCACACCAAGAAAAGGTGTTCGTAGGCACAGATAGTGGTATTTTTAGTTATTCGGAGCAAAAAGAATCATGGCAACACCTATTTGCTGGCGTGCAAGTGAACAGCTTATCCGCTGACTCGAATAAGATGATAGCTGCTACCAACAAGGGCATGTTGCTTTCAAAAGACGATGGACTTTCTTGGCAATGGATTCGACAAGAAGGAGCTGTTTTCAATGCCATGATTTTACAAGATGGCGCACTGATGAGTAGCCAAGGCAGCGATTTATACCGATCTAAAAATGAAGGCGCGACTTGGGATGAACTCTTCTATTTTCCCAGTAGCAAGTTCAATATTTTTAAAACTGCACAACTTGATCAGACCGTTATTATGACCAATAGAAACGGCGTTTACCGTTCTGACGACAGTGGCAATACTTGGTTTCAAACGTTCCAATACACCGATCTCCCCTTTTCAGAACTTTTCGCAGACCCAACGGATAGGATTATTTACGCAAGTGGGATGAGTGGCTGTTAGTTTTTTCTTTGGCTATTAGCTTTTAGAGAGATCGCACAGCTTAGCTACATTTCTCAGTGTCTCTAGGTGCGCTTAGTAACGCTAGAGAAATAAATTTACACGCTTTACTTTTCGGACAGAGATGATGTTGCTTTTGATGATTTTTTCCAAAAATCATCAAAAGTAACATCATCTCTGTCCAGAAGACCTCCCAAAATTAAAATTTTTACGAAGTAAAAATTTTGATTTTATGATTATATACGATTTGTCTAAGAATGTAAATGTATTTCTTGTGCGTTACCTAGTGTTTCAGGCTATAGCGTGTAATTGAGCAGCAGAGCTAAACTTCAACTTTTGATCTATGAGTCTGACCGCTCTCCCCTTCTTTCAATTGTCATTTATTCCTCAGGAAGTCGTCTAACGATCAATCAAATGAACAAGAGCAAAGCATAAGTCATTTTACTACAAAGTATTATAACGCTTATGCAGGCAGTCATCGAAATAAATAATCTTCGCAAAAGCTACGACGATAATCAAGTATTGCAAGGAGTTGACTTGCAGATTGAAGCGGGTCAAGTCATAGGGTATATTGGCCCGAACGGAGCTGGAAAATCGACCACGGTCAAAATTCTAATTGGTTTGGATGGTGAATTTGAGGGTGAAGTCTTCGTGAAAGGCATCAATGTAAGAGAGCAACCGCTGGAAGTCAAGCGATTGATTGGCTACATCCCCGAAAATGCAGATCTATACGAAGTACTGACGCCCATAGAGTTTTTGCTGCTTATTGGTCGCTTACACGACATGCCCGATGAGGTCATTATAGCAAGGGCAACACGAATGCTAAACTATCTAGGATTGACGGTTTTGGAAGATCGCATGGATACTTTTTCTAAAGGAATGCGACAAAAAGTGATGTTTGTGGCGGGCTTAATTCACGATCCTGAAATCATTTTTTTGGACGAACCGCTTTCAGGATTGGATGCCAATGCGGTCATTTTGGTTAAAGAAATTATTGCGCGCTTAGCCGACGAAGGAAAGACGATTTTCTATTGTTCGCACATGATGGATGTGGTCGAAAAGGTTTCTGACCGTATTATCCTCATCAACGATGGCAAAATCGTGGCGGATGGTACATTTGAATCGCTGAGGATGCAAGGCGGCGATTCTTTGGAGCATATTTTTTCCAATCTTACGGGCAAAACCGAACAAGCAGCCTCTGCCGATCAATTCATTAGTGCCTTCAAAACCAGTATCCATGAATAAGTTCTTGCTCAAACTAGTAGCACTTTTCAATCCCTTTTGGCGAAGTTTGGGCGTAGATACCAAACAATTGGCGGCTATTTTGGGTAGCAAACTACTCATGGATCAGCGCAGGGTGAAAGGTTTTGGTAACAATAGCAAAAACGAGAAGAAGCAAAAAAACCAGAATACCACCAATTTGTTGCTCTATTTCATTATGGGTGTCTTTTTGATGACAACCTTTGTGCAGTTTGAGCATCTTCCTACGGGCATGACGCTTTTCTTCTCCGCTTGGATGGTCTTGCTCATTATGACGCTTATCACCGATTTTACAGAAGTTTTGATAGATGTTCGAGATAATTACATCATCCTGCCCCAACCTGTCAATGATCGTACGGTCACAATTTCACGCATCCTACACGTTCTACTCTATCTTTCCAAACTGGCATTTGCTTTTATGATTCCGAGCGTCATCTACATCATTATTAAGTATGGGTGGCTAGGCATACTCATTTTCGGGTTACAGTTTTCACTCAGCGTTATCATTGCGATCTTTTTCGTTAATTTGGTCTACCTCATTATCCTAAACGTCACCAGTATTGCTAGATTCAAAGAAATTATTGGCTACTTCCAGATTGCATTTTCTATCCTCATATTTGGTGGCTATTATTTATTACCTCGGCTACTCGATTTTGAGCAATTACAAGAAGCCAATGTCTTAGAAAATCCAATTACCTATTTGCTCCCTTCCGCTTGGATTGCTAGTATTTGGGAAGTCCTCATCAATGGTATTTTTCAAACGAACTACATCATAATGAGTGTTTTAGCACTCATCACGCCAGTACTATTTCTCATTTTAATTATTCGAGTACTAGCCAAGCAATTCAGCCAAAAAATGATGGCAATTACTGCTGGAAACAGCACACAGCGGAAAGAAAAAAAGGACAAAAAGCCTTCTTTACTCCTAAAATTTGCTTTGCGCCTCGGTAAAAACCAACAGGAAAAAGCAGGTATTGAATGGATTTGGAAAATGATGCAGCGCAGTCGAGACTATAAGCTACGTGTCTATCCAAGTCTAGCCTTCATTCCGATGTTTTTTGTTTACATGGCATTCACTGAAGAAGGCACACTCGGAGAAAAAATTGTTGCCTTACAAGCCAGCGATTGGTACATCGTATTGATCTATTTTTGTGTCATGCTCTTCGCAACACCTTTCCTTTCCACCCAATACAACGAAAAAAGCAAAACCGCTTGGATTTTTCATACCTTACCCATCCGGCAGCCTGGCGCATTGGTCATGAGTGCTTTCTGGGCAAGTCTCGTCAAATTTTTTATTCCAACCTATCTCCTCATGCTAGCGACGGGGTTGAGTATTTGGGGCATTAAAGTACTGGATGATTTCTTGCTAGGTCTTATGCTGATACTTTTATTCGGTGTCATTATGGCGATGATGCTTTATGAGCATTTACCCTTTTCGGAATCCTGGAAAAATCAAGCAAAAGGCGGTAATTTTGTGCGCAATATCTTTTCTGTTTTCGTCATCAGTTTGTTGGGTCTTGCTCATTATTCCATCTCCGATTTCACCTATATGGTGTGGTCTGCTACGATCCTTGTAGCGTCTATCTTTCTTTTTGCGGTCGAAAGCATTAGGAAGAAAGAATGGCAGAGCTTTAAAAATTGAGCTTTGGGTTAAGGGTTAAACCAATAAGTTTCTAGTCCAAAACCTGCCTACTTTTTCCTACCTTAGCAGCAATTAATATTAAATGCGAATAACGGGTAAAATACCTCAGTTTGTGGCAGTGATAGTTTTACTAAACTTTTAAGACTTAGTAAAGTGTTTGAGATCGCGCAACAAGTATGCTCAATAAGTTTCTTCGGAACATTACTACAGACTTCGTACACGACTAAAC
>JBCDKV010000210.1:0-7768 GCA_038746215.1 Bacteroidota bacterium
GAAGATACCAATGCTTGGATGAGTTGCTACGGCGATACAGTCGTCAGTACGCCAAATATTGATGCGCTTGCGGAAAATGGCGTTCAATTCAATAGGGCGTACATGACTTCTGGGGTTTGTTCACCTACTCGCTCTGCCATCATCACGGGTATGTACCAAACTTCCATTGGAGCGCACGAGCATTACAGTTCTTTCAGCGAATGGCGCGGCAATAAGATGGAAGTTTGGGCACCCAATCACCTGGGCGTGAGGACGCTACCTGAAATATTCAAAGCGGCTGGATACTATACGTTTAATGAAGGCAAAGAACATTACAACTTTGTATATCAAACGGAAGATTTATACGACAGAAGCGGCAAAAATGGATTCAAAGGAGCGAAAAATGGTACAGCATGGACAGGCAGGGCAGCAGATCAACCCTTTTTTGGGCAAATACAACTACTGGGAGATAAATATCCCAACCCACCAGATATTGTGCAGCCCGATGAAGTGACGGTGATGCCCTACTATCCCGATGTTGATGTATTTAGAGCAGAAATTGCGCATCATTATAATACCATCTTAAAACTGGACGAAACCGTAGGTAACATCATGAAGCGACTCGAAGAAGATGGCTTACTAGAAAATACGATTGTATTTTTCTTCTCCGATCATGGTTGCCGACTGCCCCGCCACAAGCAGTTTTTGTACGAAGGCGGTATTCGAGTACCGCTCATTATTACAGGAGCTGACGTTGAAAGCAAGGAAGTGAGAAATGATCTGGTGAGTAGTTTGGATATTAGTGCCACCAGTCTCGCGATGGCAGGTATCCGTGTTCCCGATCATATGCACGGCATGAATTTGTTTGACCAAAAGTTTGAGCGAGACTACGTGATTGCTGCTCGCGACCGCTGCGATTTTACGATTGATCGAATCCGAACGGTGGTGACCGAGCGATATAAATACATCCGCAACTTTATGACCGACAAACCTTATATGCAGCCCAACTACCGCAGTACTTGGGAAACAATGACAACCTTGCAAAGCATGTATGAGAAAGGAGAACTGAATGAAATACAGTCCCGATTTCCGAGCAACGAACGTCCCGCAGAGGAATTTTATGATTTGATAGCCGATCCGCACGAAACCAATAACCTCATTCATTCCCATCAGCGAGAACATGCTCTTGAACTCGCCAAACACCGAGATATTTTATACCGTTGGATCATCGAAACCGACGATAAAGGACGCTTTCCAGAAACGAATGAAGCACTCAAAGCCGTGTTGGATCGTTGGGGCGAAAAAGCAGTGAATAAGGAGTATGATCGAGTGAAAGAGTGATGATAGGCGGATAGTCACCTAATGCGCTATAATTTTTATAATTCGCCAAAATCGTGTACTTTACAGTTGTTTTGGCGAATTATAAATCGAGATCATGCAATTTATTGGTAGGAAACCAGAAAAGGCGCGACTAGAAGCATTACTAATGCAAGATCGTCCTGAATTTGTGGCAATTTATGGCAGACGGCGGGTGGGAAAAACTTTTCTGATAAGACAAGTATACAAATCAGCCATTGTATTTGAATGTGCTGGTTTGCACGAGAAAAATTTCGGACAGCAACTAGAAAATTTCTGGCTGAGTTTGAAAGAATACCAAACACTCCAAGGGCTACAGCATGAACCAATGCCAGAAACTTGGCTGCAAGCCTTTGCCCAGTTAAAAACTTACCTGAACGGTTTTGAAAAAGTAGGTAAGAAAGTCATTTTTCTCGACGAAATTTCTTGGTTTGAAACCCCTCGTGCTGGATTTTTGGCTGCGCTGAGTAATTTTTGGAATCAATATTGTTCCAAAAGAAGCGATACGATCTTGGTCATATGCGGATCAGCAGCTTCTTGGATTATCAACAAAGTAATTAATGATAGAGGAGGATTGCACAATCGCATTACGACACATATCAAATTGATGCCCTTCGACTTATACGAAACCAAGCTTTTCCTAGAAATGAACCAAGTACAGCTCACCTTGAAGGACATCGCTCAACTTTACATGTGCATCGGCGGTATTCCCTTCTATCTACGAGATGTGAAAAGGGGAAAAAGTATTCCTCAGATTCTTGACGATTTATTTTTTGTTCCTCAAGCTAGTCTCCAGCGAGAATTTTCAAATCTATACGCTTCTTTGTTTAAAAATAGTGACTTACACGAACAAATTGTCGCCGTACTCTCCAATAAGAATAAAGGCATGAATAGAAACGAGATACTTGCAAAATCAGGACTCAATAGCGGTGGGGGTTTCAGTATTGCACTGAGAGAGCTAGAAGAATGCGGTTTTGTTAAAAAAATCATGCCATTGCAGCAGAAGGCAAATTCTATTTACCGACTTATTGATGAGTATACGCTATTCTATTTTCGGTTTTTAGCAAATAGTAGAACCAACAATAGTTGGCTACAAATAGCAAATAAATCAAAGTACAAGGTTTGGTCAGGCTATGCTTTTGAGAGTCTTTGCTTAAAGCATACGCTACCAATAAAAAAGGCACTCGGCATCAATGGAATTATCACGAATGACTACACTTGGGCTAAAGTGGGTTCGGAAGAAGATGTAGGTGCGCAAATTGATTTAGTGATAGATCGAAATGATAACTGTATCAATCTATTTGAGATTAAATTTCACGACAGTGTTTTTGAAATTAGTGCGAGCTATGCCAAGCAACTAGCACAAAAAATACAAGTCTTTAAGTCCCAAACAGGCAGCAAAAAAAATGTATTTTTGACCATGTTATCTGTATTTGGTGTAAAGCAAAATAAATATTATTTGGCTCATGTCACCAATCAATTAACACTGGAAGACTTATTCAGAGAAATGCCCTAAAACCAGTTATCAAGCTTTCTTCTGATAGACAGCATGAAAAAAAGAAAAGCTTTCAATAGCCGCTTCGACTGCCAATGTCTCTACAGCTTGTGTTTGAATATGGTTGGTTGCAAATTCGGTAAACTGCTTCCAATAAACCCTAGTTGCTTTGCCCAGCCAAGTGTAGAAATGAAAGGGCTGAAAGGCTACAAGTTGCTCATTTTTGAGTAGCAGTTTTTTGATGACCTGTCCACCGAGCATCGAGCCTTCCGTGACGTACAATACGCCTGTGACATGAGCTAGATGTGTTATTTCAAAATTGAATATAGGCTCGAAAGTAGTGGTGGCGGATGGAAAGCGGGAAAGATCGCGTTTTAGGGCATCCAATTTAGATTGGTAGACGACTCGAAACGATGCATCCAGAAAGTGTTTGCTTTGGTATAAGGATTGCTCAATGACTTGGCGGGCGTAGTAGTTTTTCAGTAGTAGATCGTGGTACAAATCTGGTGTGAGTTTCCCCGTGCTGATTTCCGCAGTGTATGCGTACTGCTCCGTGGCACTATGTAAATCAGCAGTCGCATCTTTGAGTACTTTCAGCACTTCGCTCATTTCAGTTGATTCATTTCCTCCACAATGCCTACTAGTTCTTTTTTGTGTTCGCTATTTGGTAGCGCATGAATTTTTGCCTCCAATTTTTGTTCCAGTCTTTCCCTTTTCGCTTTCTGATCTGCGGCTGCTCTATTGTCTTCTATGTTTTAAAGACTTTGTTGGATAATAGGATTTAACCGCTCCTCAATTTCTTTGAGATTATCTTTTAGGATGTAGCCAGATGCACCGCGCAAGACAGCCTGTGCCACTTTTTCTTCATCATTCAGCGTTCCCGTCACAAATACAAAGGGGACTTGTGGCATTTTTTCTTTGCTCACCAAAAGTGCTTCCAGTCCGTTGTAATCGGGCAGGTTGTAGTCAGTAAGGATCAGGTCATACCTGATCCTTACAAGGAAGACATACCTTTTGGAAGTATAATACGAAACGTAGCACCTTTACCCTTCTCACTTTCGACCTCTATCTTACCTTGGTGATGCTGAACAATTTTCTGCACAATAGAAAGCCCTACGCCTGTTCCCTCAAAGGTGCTGTCGGTGGTGAGTCGAGAGAAGATTTCAAAAGCTTTCTGCGCGTATTTATCGTCAAAACCAGTACCATTATCTGAAATCGTATACTCGACTTCGGTATCGCTTTCTTTAGCCATAATCTCAATCTTTGCTATGGCTTGAGGTCGAGTATATTTAAAGGCATTAGACAGTAGATTTTGCCACAATTGATACATCAAAGTTTGATCTGCCATGATGGACGGCAGGGGTTCTTTTAGCTCCAATACGATATTTCTATCCGCTGGCTCAATATTTCGGAGCGTGGTTTCGATCTCTCGAATGATGGGTACTAGTTCGACTTTGTTGAAAATCGGTTTGGTATTGCCCAATTTGGAAAGCATCAAAATATCATCTATGAGGCGATTCATTTTTTTGGCATTGTCCTTTATTACTTTTAGCAAAGAAATACCGTATTCATCCAGTATTTCTTCGCAATCTTCGGACAAGATTTCAGCAAAACCATCAATACTACGCAGTGGCGCGCGCGAATCGTGACTGACCGTGTAGCTAAAACCTTCTAGCTCTTGATAAGCCTGTACCAGTTCATCGTTTAGCTTTTTTACCTCTTCGTACTTCTGGACAATAAAGTCTTTTATATCGTTGCGCAGTGCGAGTGCGGTTTGTATTTCGTAGTCCTTCCAAGGCAGCGCCCGTCCTATAACTTGCTCTTCCCATTTAGCAAATGATTTGCGTGGACTCACCCGCAATCCTTCTTCGGTTTGCGTGTAAATCTTCTTGTTTTTGCCGCCCCAACTCACGGTTTGTTTCTGTTCTGACTTAAACCACACCAGATAATCCTTAGTAATGTTAGAGATACGAATGGCTAGAATTCCCGATCCGACTTGCTCGAATGCCTTTGCCGGTTCGTAGGATTTACTAAATTCGTTGGTCTCGAAATAGCTATCAAAGTCTGCTTCGTTGAGCCAATCCCACAGCTTTTCCAATTCGGTTTGCTGCGGCACTTTTCCGATACTGTGAATTTTTTGATCTAGAAACAGCACAGCTCCAGTACTTTCGTTGAGATCAATGACTTTTACTTTTCCTTTCATTAAGCCTTTCACCAAATCCCAACTCGAAATCATTTCCTCTACCAGTTGTGCTTTGATTAGATTGGCATTCAAAGTAGAAGCCCTAAAGGTTTGCACTGCTTGTAAAGATAGGTGTCCCGAAACAATTTGCCCAAAAAACGAATCATATCTCGCACGCGATATTCAACAAATTTTGGGCTACTGTGATGACAAGCAATCAACCCCCACAGCCGATCGTCGATATGTATTGCCACGCTCATACTAGCCCCTACTTTCATGTTGCTCAAATACTCAATGTGTATAGGCGAAACCCCTCTCGCTACACTAAAAGAGAGATCGATAGGCGCATCATCTATGGGCGATAGACTAGGCACGATACGGGTCGGCTGAGCTTGAATGTCGGGAATGATTCTGATTTTATTTTTCAGATAAAGGTCGCGTGCCTGTTTTGGTATATCGGATGCTGGATAATGCAAACCAAGAAAGGGTTCTAGTGTCGCTATTTTTTCCTCCGCGACCACTGCTCCGTTATAGTCTTCATCGAATTCATAGATCATCACCCGATCAAAATCCGTTAGCCTTCACACTTCTCTCGCGACGTTCTGTACCAATTCTGGAATAGATTGTGTGTGCTGTATGGCTTGTATCGCATCGTCCATGATTTGCAGAAAAGAAACACTGGAAACCACAGGATTTCGTTGTTCTAGTTCCAAAATCAGTAGATTCTTGCTGAAATGAGCCACTAAATTGAAAGTTTGCTCCTGAACAATAGCTTGTATTGGATTGAGCCGCTTAAAATCACCCCTCGCTATGCCTTGTTTCAATAAAGTGAGACTGGCGGCATCCAAGATTTCCGCCAAAGGTTTTCCCAGCCACTCCATCGTTGCGACACCAAAAATGGATGCCACCATTATCCGATACATTACTGATCGTAAGTTGATCGGGTACAACAGCTATAAAAATAGCGTGTGATTGGATGTATCTTATAATATGAATAGGTTCTTCTTCGCAATTGCTGAGATCGTATTTTATCGGGTAAGCTTCTTTGTATAGATTTTGATGTATTCCAGATTTTTATGCAAAAAAAGGATAAGTTTCTCTAAATGAGAAAAGTAGTCGGCACTTTAAGTATTCCTCAAATGCAGTCTTGCGTAAATTTGCATCTTTTTGTCTTTTTAAAACAAGCAGATGAGCTTATATCAATTTTCCATTTTCTGGAAATACAATCCATATTTCAGAATGCTTCGATCTGATTTATGACGTAAACAACTGGTAGTCAACTGTATAGATTCGTGGCAAATATTTTGACTACAAGAAGTTAAACATATGTCATATAGTCTAAGAGCTACGCCGATAAGTAGGTAGGTTTGAATAAGCGTCACGATTGAAGCGAGTTATTTTTCGAGCTAAAAGTGTCGATTATTTGAGTCCATCTACTTGGTCGTTATTACAGATTAGGCTTGTACGAAGCAATACCCCAAATAAGTCTGATTCAATTCCTTGAGATCGCGCAACAAGTATGCCCAAAGGTTTTTATGGACGAAGAGATTTATAAAGCATACTTGTTGAGCGATTTTCTGACATTGACTCAGATTATTTTTGAGTAAAATGCTAAGAAAAACAGGACTTCGTACAGTCCTAATTACAAATCAATATTCTTGAGATTACACGAATTGCTGTTCTAGTTTAAAAATCAATCTAGGAAAAGGCTGCGCTAAATTTACCTCAAAAAGCCATTTTTGCTTCACTTATTCTATTCGACCCTCAAAGTTTCCAAACGAGTCAAGCAGCGTTCAGCCGCTAGGAAAATTGATACCTCGCAAAATAGAATTACCCGTCACGACTCTTCCCTACCCTTTGCGCATAAAATACCAGCAAACTCAAAACTACTGCAAACAATTTCCCATCATCTCTATGCTGCTCCGCCGTATTTTTATAGTTTTATGTGCTTTTCTGAATCTACTGTAATATTTGGGTCGCACAAATTAAGATAATGCACAAAAATTTCAGCTTGAGTTTATTGGTAATCAGTCTGTTCCTGACGCTATCGAATTGTGTCGATCCAGTTGCACCAGAGTTTGATTATGAAAATGGGGTGATCTTCATTGACGCCAATGCAACAACCAAGGAAGGAGCATCCTCTGTAAAGATAGAACGCTCTATTTTTGAGAATGGACTGTATCGCACCGCACCGCTCACAGACGCTACCGTATTCATTGAAAATGTGGAAGACGGCAGATGCATTCCCTTCCTGCTCGATGTGGAGGAAGAAGTGTACGTTCCAGCGCCTGACTTTAGCGTAAGGACTGGTGAACAATGGCGCTTGCTAATCACGATGAAAGATGGGAAACAATACGAATCAAAGGTAGAAGAGGTGACAGCAGGCGTACCCGTAGACGACATCTTTGCAGTCTATAACTCAGAAGTGACCTTTTCCGAAGGCAGACAGGAATTCATACCTGGACATCGAGTGAGCATTCGATTCAGCGATCCTGCGGGGGCAGAAAATTACTATTTGTGGCGATACAAAACTTTTGAACAACTGGGTGTCTGTAAAACTTGTGAGCGTGGGAGATTCCGAAACGGAGAGTGCGAAGACAACACCGTTCCGTTTCGGGATTTTGATTATACCTGCGAAGTGCCTTGCTGGTTTGTGCGCTTTGGAGATGCCTTTCAGCTTTTTGATGACCAATTTGCTGATGGGCGTGCCGATATTGAGCAAGCAGTTGCCATCTTGCCGCTTTGGAACAAAGGAA
>JBCDKV010000211.1:0-7747 GCA_038746215.1 Bacteroidota bacterium
ATAGAGAAAATCTGAAATAAGTCTGCTTGTGTAGCATCATAAGCTAGACTTTCTACATACTGATTACCAGCTAAAATAAGGAAAAACCAAAGACGCCCCGTAACGTATACACCATAGAGTGGATACTCAATGCCTAACTGCTTATTTTCTCGCTGAGCGGCTAACATGGCAATCAGTAGCTGACCTTGCGGATCGGTACTGATATTGGGTTCGGGTTTGTACTCGTGCAAGGTAAAAAATGGCGTTTTAGGAATTTGCTTTCCAGTGGCTACTAAGAAATCTATGTTACCAGAAATCTCTATTTCTTCGTTGATTTTGATTTTCAATTTTTGCTCCAAAAAAGAGTTGTATCTTTCTGTATCGTATTGTACCATGCGAATGAGCGGGCCTAGAAAGTAAAATTTCAGGGCTGCTTCGTTCCAATATTTGACCTTCGCAATTAAGTGATTTTGTAGACTAATGAGTTCTTTTTGCTCCGCTTCGGTATGCTCGAAAGTAGCATTTTCCCAATCTTCCATTTTGCTTTTGTCCTTAGCTGGTGCTATCCCAAAGACTTCTTCTACTTCTTGTGTCTTCCAGTATTTGAATGATTTGTTATATGCTTGCATAATGCTACTTTTGGTGTATAAATATAACAGGTCATCATTCAATTTGTTACAATGAATTGTTTTTTAGGCATGTACGAAATTTTGAGTAACATTCGGAATAAATACGAGAAAGCTACTGAGATCGCGCAACAAGTGTGCTTGGTAAATCTCAGAACTCCGTACACCCCTAATTTTGATCTTACGATAAGCGAAGCCTGCTAACGATATAGTGCATCTCTATCAATTCGACAATTTTATAATTTGACTATTTACATAGGCATACCCCGTTTACAGCATAAACTACTACGAAGCCAAAGTAGAAGGACAAACATAAGTAGTCGTAGGAATGCTTTCAGAATCAGCCATATCTTGAAACTTTCCTTGCACATTGGTCAAATGTTCAAAGCCCCTTGCCTTTAGAATGGAACTGGCAATCGTACAGCGATAACCTCCCTTGCAGTGAATGTGATAAGCCTTAGCGGAATTGACCTCGCTCATGTGTTTGTTGATGAAATCGAGTGGGAAGTTCTGGGCGTTTTCTATATGCTCGCTTTCCCATTCGCTAGGTTTGCGCACATCCAATATTTCAATGTTTTGATTTTCAGTATATTGCGACTCAAAAGTAGCAACGTCAATGGTTTTAATTTGATCGACTGCTCCACCGTAAGTTTTCCAGTTTTCAAATCCACCAGCTAAATAACCGATAGCGTGGTCGTAGCCCACTCGTGCTAGTCGCTTGACGGTTTCTTCGGCGCGTCCTTCGGGTGCTACAATAAGGATTTTTTGTTTCAGATCGGGAATTAATGCCCCAACCCAAGGTGCAAAACTGCCGTCCAAACCAATAAAAATCGAATTAGGAATGAAACCCGCTACGAAATCTTCCTTACTTCTCACATCCAGTATCAGCGCACCTGTTTCGTTAGCAGCGATTTCAAATTCGCGTGGACTGAGGGCAGTGGTTCCGCGTTCCATGACTTCATCGATGCGCTCGTAACCCGATTTATTCATCTTAGCATTCTTCGCGAAGTACTCGGGGGGCGGCAGTAAGCCATCCGTCACTTCTTTAATAAATTCTGCTCTAGTCATGTCGGCACGCAAGGCGTAGTTGGTCTTTTTTTGGTTGCCTAATGTATCCCAAGTCTCTTTGCTCATATTTTTTCCACAGGCAGAACCCGCACCGTGGGCTGGATAAATGATCACATCATCGGGTAGTGGCATGATTTTGCTGCGTAAGCTATCATAGAGCCAACCCGCTAAATCTTCTTTACTGAGATGTCCCTTTTTTTGCGCTAAATCTGGACGTCCAACATCTCCAATAAACAAAGTGTCTCCACTAAAAATAGCGTGTTCTTTTCCATTTTCATCCAGTAGCAAATAGGTCGTACTTTCGGGCGTATGTCCAGGCGTGTGCAGCACTTTTATACTCACTTTACCCAGTTGGAACAGTTCACCATCTTTGGCTTCGTACTTCTCAAACTTGGTATCGGCATTTGGGCCGTAAATAATGCTTGCCCCCGTTTTCTCTGCCAAATCCAAATGTCCAGACACAAAGTCAGCGTGAAAATGTGTCTCAAAGATATATTTGATTTGCACGCCGTTTTCTTTTGCTTTTTCCAGATAAGGCGTCGTTTCGCGCAAAGGATCAATAATAGCTGCTTCTCCTGCGCTTTCAATATAGTAGGCACCTTGTGCCAGACAACCCGTATATATTTGTTCTACTTTCATGTGCTTTTGTTTATGCTTAATCATTGCATTTCAATCTTCAAAACTTGACGATCTTAAAATTTCCAAATCCCGAAGTGTAGCGTCTCTTTGCGCTGGTGTGTTCGCATTCACTAATTTATTTGGTTGATTGGGAATGACGATTTGTACCTCTAGCTCATTCAGTATTTTTCTCAGACTCTTTTGTCCACTTTCAAATGCGACTCTGATGGCAGCAAAAGCCGAAGGCTCATAAATAGCTAAGAGCGGTTCTAAATATCTGCTTTCAGGGTGCTGGAAAATGGTTGCTTGTTTGGCTGTATTTCTAGCATTAATTAATTGCTTCAACGTAGACTCATCTATCAAAGGATAGTCACAGCCTAAAATAAAATAAGCCGCAAGTCTATTTAGTTCAAAAGCAGCTAGCACTGCCGCAATCGGACCAACCGCTTCGTATTGATCTCGAATGATAGGATAAGTAGCAGGAGTGTCAACATCTGTTTTGCTACAAGACCAATATACTTGTTCACATCCCACCGCTAGCAGTTGCTCAGAAAGATAGCAGCGATGTGCTTTGCCATGATACGCAATCTGGCTTTTGTCTATTCCCATTCTGGAACTTTTTCCACCGATTAAGACCAAACCATTGAGTTGCATAGGGACGTGATAAAGCTTGAACGTTAATCATTTTTGGGAAAGGCGTGTACCATTTACCATTACAAATCTTCTCGCTTTTCTTCCGTATTATGTTGTAGTGCATATTGCTGTAAAGCCTTATAAGCTACTCGATCAAAATGATTGACCGCGTGTTGAATGCGCAGTAAAAAATGATCTTTTCCAATTACATCAAATACGCCTGCCCGTTTAAACTTATCTCGTACGACGCCTTTCACCGCCACGATGTAGAAAATCCTATTATTACGCTTACAATGCGCTACGATCTCTTGCAGTACGCGAATAGCACTGCTATCTACACTATTGATGCTATCGGCATTCAATATGATGGCTTTTAGTGCTTGTCCTTTGGCGGCTATCATGGATAAAAGGGTATATTTGAAGTGATTGGCATTGGCGTAATACAGACGAGCATCAAATCTGACAATTAGCAAATCTTCTCGTACCTCTACGCTTTCAAAACGATCTATATTTTTGTACAGGGGATGATTTGGTATTTTGCCCAAAGCAATTAAATCGGGTTTACTGGTCTTGTAGACGACGATTCCGAGTGACAGCAGCGCACCAATAATAATGCCTTCCTCTATACCCATAAAAAGGGTCACCACAAATGTAATGAACATCATCCAAAAATCATTTCTATCGGTTTTCCAAAGAAATTTAGCTTCTTTAATATCTACGAGTCCCAAAACCGCAAACATGATAATGGAGGCTAGAACTGCTTGGGGCAAATAGTAAAATAGAGGCGTCAAAAATAAAAGGGTCAGTGTAATTAGGGCAGCACTAATCAAGGCGGCTAAGCCAGTTTTTGCCCCTGCTTGCTCGTTGACAGCAGTCCTTGCAAAACCACCTGCTATTGGAAAAGCTTGAAAAAATGAACTCGCTAAGTTGGTGGTACCCAAGGCGATGAGTTCTTGGTTGGAATCAATTTCGTAGTTCTTGTGCTTGGCCTGCACTGCCTTTCCGATGGCGATACTTTGCATGAAACCGATGAAAGCGATAGTAAATGCAATGGGTAGCAGCTTTTTTATAGTTTCAAAATCGAAACTAGGGCTTTGGAAGTTAGGTAAACCTTCTGGTACTGTACCAATGATTTTTACGCCTTGTGCATTTAGATTCAAGCCCCAAACCACTATGATACCTAGCACAACAACTAACAAAGGAGCAGGAATGATGAAGCTGTATTTTTTAGCCAACCAAATAAGCAATATTCCGAACGAGCCGATGAGTAGGGTAGGGGTGTTGATTTGATCGAAGTGAGTGAAGGTATGCAGTATAATTTCGTGCAGGTAAGTAAACCTTGGTATGTCGATGCCTAATAGGTGTTTGAGTTGGCTAAAACTAATCGTCAAAGCAGCGGCAGCCGTAAAACCTGCAATAAGCGGATTGGACAAAAAGTTGACGAGAAACCCCAATCGAAAAATACCCATCAGCAGTTGTATCAGACCGACCATGGCAGCTAGCAAAATCACCATACCGATGTAGGTCTCACTTCCTGCTTCTGCTAGCGTTCCAACGCCCGCAGCTACTAAAAGAGACATCATGGCTACTGGACCAACGGCTAGTTGTCGGGCAGTGCCTAAAATCGCATAAATAATTAGTGGAAAGATAGCAGTATAAAGCCCATAAATCGGTGGGAGTCCAGCAATCATAGCGTATGCCATAGCTTGGGGAATGAGCATGACACCGACGGTCAGTCCTGCGCTAAGATCACCTTTGAGCCACGATTTTTGGTAGTTGGTAGCCCAGTCTAGTATGGGTAATCGCCGTTTCAATTAGTCGCTTAATTCTTGCCCTGCGTTTGGATCGTAGTGGTAGTTGATATTGAGCCATAAAGCACGCGAGAAGCGAAAAAACCAAACAAATACCACGGCTAGAAAACCAATAAGTAAGGCAAAAGAAGCCGCCGTACTCCATCCAAAGACCCAATGGAACAACAAGATGAAACCAATACAAAACCAACCCGAAACAATGTAGGAAAGAAACATTGCACCGTAATAATAACCGGGTTCTGGCCAGTAGTCAAATTTGCAATTGGGGCATTCTTCGTACATGTCGAAGGGCTTCTGGAAGCTGAAACTACCCGTTTCAAACAGATCACCCTCGTGGCATCTAGGACACTTATGTTTGAAGATGCTATATAGCTTGTTTCCTTTGTTAATGATTCCCATATTTGGACTATTTTTTATGCCTTTACCTCTGGCATCTGACAAACTTCATCTCCTTTTTTGCCGCAAAGCTCACATTCTCCAATTTTACTTTTTAGTATTGGATTATTTTGTGCGCAAGTTCCTCTAAATTCGCCTTTATTGAAGACCGCACGAATATTGATGAGCAAGAAAGATAATCCGAATACGACGAAAACAATCGTCAAAACATATAAGAATTCCATAAATTATTTTTTGAATAGTGGGACAAATTTATTGCTGTCCAAAGACGCCTTTTGAAAATAAAAGTAAGGCGTCAACAACACTGTTTTTTGTTTTACGCAAATGTACTTTAAATAAGTAGAATGGCTGAGTAGAATCTTTACAATAAAACAAGTAAGTATGCAAAAAAGTTGGACGAGGCGATTCGAGATTCTCACTTTCATTTACTACTTTAGCGGTAGCTTTGAAGTGTAAGGATAAGTCTTGGGTACGCTCATTGTATAATTTCCTTGCATTGAATTAGCCTGTACCCAAGTACGATGTTAAGCGAAACAGGACTTTGTATAGTCCTAATATTAAATCTATAAACTACAAAAAATGGCATACAAAACGGAAAGTCTCTCCATCAAAAACTGGGCGGAAGATGACCAACCTAGGGAAAAGTTAATCAATAAAGGGGCTCACGTTTTATCCAATGCAGAGTTAATTGCGATTCTGATACGGGTAGGTACAAAAGGAGAATCCGCTGTCGATCTATCTAAGCGCATATTGGCAAGTGTAGACCACAATTTGGATGAACTGGCAAGACGTGGGGCAAAAGAATTGATGAAATTTGATGGCGTCAAAACTGCAAAGGCAGTCGCGATAGTAGCGGCTTTGGAACTTGGCAGACGGCGACAACTGACTGATTTGAAAAAACGCCCCCAAATACAAAGCAGCAGCGATGCCTACGACCTCATTGCGCCCATTCTCATGGATTTGCCACACGAAGAATGCTGGATTTTATTGCTCAATCGAGCCAATCAAGTCATTGGTAGAGAACAACTTAGCCTAGGTGGAATGGATGGAACCGTCGTAGATGCGCGCATGATTTTTCGCAAAGCAATAGAAGGACAAGCCACTGGCATCATCTTAATCCACAATCATCCTTCGGGTAGTTTACGCCCTAGTCAAGCCGACATCGACATCACCAAAAGGATACGAAGTGCT
Source organism: Bacteroidota bacterium (assembly GCA_038746215.1). Classification (GTDB taxonomy): domain Bacteria; phylum Bacteroidota; class Bacteroidia; order Chitinophagales; family Saprospiraceae; genus JAAUTG01. The sequence continues at coordinate 6,323 of JBCDKV010000211.1, forward strand.
GGCGAGATATTAAGTATACAAGTCTTAGATCATCTCATTATTGCGGGCAAAAGTTATTATAGTTTTGCGGATGAAAGTCGGATATAGATGGTGATTGTTCTGCAACTATCATCTATGCTTGCTCATCTTCTCGTTTCCGTATGCTTGAGTTTTTCTACAGATTTCATAAATATGCCCAATAATTCTCAAAATTCATTAAGTTTGAGCCTGAAGCATAATTAATGCTAGTAACGACTGTAAAAATCTCGTTTTTCTTGACATTTGACTCAAATATAGTTCAGGTCAATATCCGCAAATTGAGCAACAAGTATGCCCAGTAATTCTCTCCGTCCATAAAAACCTTTGAGCATACTTGTTGCGCGATCTCAAACACTTGACTCAGGTTCAAAAGTTTAGTAAAGCTGCTACTGCCAGAAAATGGAGTATTTTACCTGTTATTCGCATAATTCCCCGACAACTAACAACAAAAAATCCGAGGAGCTTTAGAAACTGACTTTTATGAGCAATAATACACGTTCTGCCATTTTGCTAGATGCAGAAGATTTCATAGAGCTGCATTTTAAAGAGAAGGTAGATAGTAAATACGTCTATCATAATATACAGCACGTACAAAATGTGGTGGATGCGGCCCATCATATTGCAGCGGGATATTCGTTGACGGAAAACGAAAAGGAAATACTAGAACTAGCCGCTTGGTTTCACGATGCGGGTTACAGTGAAGGTCCTGAACAACACGAGGAGCGCAGTGCCCTCATTGCTGCTAAATTTTTGAAAGAAAAAGGATACGAAGAAGAGAAAATAAAACGCGTCAGTAGTGCCATTCTTGACACAAAATATGATGCTCAGCCCACAGAACTTTTAAATCAAATTCTCAGGGATGCGGATTTGAGTCATCTGGGCAGTGTAACCTATTGGGACAATTGTGGGAAAGTCAGGCAGGAGCTAGCCATCACGCGAAATGAAATCATGTCCGAGCAAGAGTGGATAGATTTTGAGCTAGCATTTATGAATAAGCAGTCTTACTTGACCATGGTGGCTCAATCGCTTTATCAAGAAAGAAAAGAAAAACACATTCGACAACTGAAAAAGCAAAAATTACGACTCTATCCCGACGAGTTGGCAATAAAAGAAATGAAAGTGGAAGAGAAAAAGAAGAAGAAGAAAAAGAAAAAAAAGAAGAAGAAGAAGAAAAAGAAAAAGCGCAAGAAGAAGAACAAGAAGGGATTCGATAGCGAAGCAGAATTGAAAGAACTGAAACTTGGAAGGGGCGTAGAAACCATGTACCGCAGTACTTATCGTACCCACATCAATTTGAGTTCAATCGCGGATAATAAAGCAAACATCATGCTCAGTATCAACGCGATCATTATTTCTATCGTCATTTCTTCATTGCTACCACGCTTTATAGATTTCCCTAACTTCATC
>JBCDKV010000212.1:0-7715 GCA_038746215.1 Bacteroidota bacterium
CTACGCTTGGTCATAAATCGGGAAGTTATTATTTGATCGTTACTAAACATTGACAAAGCATAAAAAAAAACAAACTTGAAACGACTTAGTAAAGATAATATCGCAGATCGACCAATGTATCCACCTAAAGTCCTACAATTTGGAGGCGGTAATTTCCTGAGAGCTTTTGTGGATTGGATGATCGAAGAACTGAACGAGAAGACAGATTTTGGAGGATCAGTTGTTGTGGTGAAACCCACCGAGCGTGGCGATTACGATGCTCTGAGAGCGCAAGATGGCTTATTTCATGTGTTGACCAGAGGCATCAAAAACGGAAATTTGGTGGATACGCATCAATTGATTAGCTGTATTCATCAAGTCGTTCATCCTTATCGCGAATGGGATACGTATCTGAAGACTGCGGAATTGGAGAGCATTCAATTCATCGTATCCAATACGACCGAAGCGGGTATTCAATTCAGTGCTACCGACCGCATGGAAGACACTCCAGCGCAAGAATTTCCAGCCAAACTCACGCAATGGTTGTACCATCGTTTTCAGCATTTTGAAGGCGCATCTGACAAAGGTTGTATTTTTTTGCCCTGCGAACTGATTGAAGATAATGCGATTGCTCTGCGTGACAGTATCTTACAATACGCAGCACACTGGCAACTCGATTCTGCTTTTGCTGACTGGATTCGCAACAACAATCATTTTTGCAATACACTGGTAGATCGAATTGTGCCTGGCTATCCGAAAAATGATATTTCCGCCATCCAAGCAGCGATTGGATACGAAGACCAACTACTGGTAGCGGCTGAACCTTATCACATCTGGGCAATTGAAGCGGAAGAACACATTCAGCAAGCACTACCTTTCGCAGAGACCGCTCTGAATGTCGTTTTCACCAATGATTTATCTCCTTATCGGGAACTGAAAGTCCGAATTTTGAACGGCGCGCATACGGTTATGGTACCTATCGGATATCTGGCGGGTATTGCAAGTGTACGCGAAGCCGTAGCAGATGAAAAGGTAGGTAAAATTATACAGGACATCATTTACGACGAAATTTTACCCACTTTAGATTATCCCAAAGAAACTTTGGAACAGTACGCCAAGGACGTCTTAGATCGTTTCAAAAATCCGTTCATTCACCATCTGCTCATCAGTATTTCCCTCAATGCAATTCCTAAATTTAAAGCTCGCCTTTTGCCTACGTTGCAGGCCTATGTCGCACGTTTTGGTCACGCGCCGAAAGGGATTGGCAAAGCCCTCGCTCATCTGATTTATTTCTATAAAGGCGAATATCGCGGCAAGGAAATTCCTCTAAAAGCTTCCGATACCGTTCTCGACTTCTTCCAAAATCTTTGGACAAGCACCACACCCGATTTAGCCCATATAGTCAAGAAAACTTTGGTGCATCAGGACTTTTGGGGAACGAACTTGAATGAACTGGCGGATTTGCCAGCAGTGGTTTTGGAGGAATTGGAGCAGATCGCCTAGAAGTCAGGGGTTAGATGCGCAAATGTATGCCCAAAGGCTTACCGATCAGTAGGCGTTTACAACCTTAGAATAGTAGCCGAATAACTAAGATAAATTACTAAAAATTAGGTCATAACATCTATGTGCCTATGTGTTAAAAATTAAAAATGTCAGGTAGGTCCTCTTAGTGTTTCTAAGTGTCCTTAGTGTTTCAATTTGTGCTTTGTCCAGTAGTGTTTCAACAGCTTAAACAATCATTACAAACGACTCAAAGCTTTTAAATCTACTTTTTCAATCGCTCTAGATAAGTTTCTTTCGCTGACGCCAGTACCTTCCACATGCACAATGAAGCGATCCTCAACGACCACACTGATGCTGCCAGCTTTATCTTTTGCGTGGTACTGCTCGTAGGCGGTAAAGCCATCTTTGGTCGTGCTACGAGCGTATTCTTCATCAGATTCGTGAACAAAATCTGCTTTGCCCAACCATTTATAGCCCAATTTGGCGAAGGGAATACTCCCCGTATCTGTGATGCTTAGCTGCATACGGCGATTGTCGGTTTCGTAGACCGCACTCGCGACCGATACTTTGAATTGTCCAAAACCAGACAACTCGCCTTGCACATCAGAGCGCAACATTCCGCTAATCATCAAAGGGAGTTCGCCCTGCAAATCTTTGTAGTTGGTTGTTTCCACTCGGTTTTTTTCATCCAATTTATCCTCTGCTTTGTTCCACTCTGATTCTACCTTATCCAGTGCGGTATGTAGAGCATCGAATAAATCTTCTTTGCTTTCTATATTGATGTCTGTACTGTTATCTTCTGCTGCTTGAACACTGGAAGTTGAGGTATTCTCACCATTTTCATTAGTGGTATCCGACGTATCAAACTGGCAATTGAAGCACATCATAGCCACGAGGCAGCATAGCATTAAATAAGTTCGGTTCATATGTTTATTTTTGCTCAAAACAACCGACTTTTGCGCAAATTGACAAATGCCTTCGACTGAACCAAGGAGAAAATCGGTAGAAGCGCAAAATGCAACCTCAAAGTCGTTAGAGTTGAATAAGTATTCCAAATTTAACCAAATAAATATAGGCGTGTATGAAGTTTTGAGTAGTACTTGAAATAAATCCTATCAAGGCTCTTAGTATCGCGCAACAAGTATGCACAAGGTTTTTTATGGACGGAAACACAAAATTTCACTATTTTTTGAGAAAAATAGTGAAATTTTGTGTTTCCGTCCGAAGGGAATTATCCAGCATACTTGTTGCGCGATTTTTTGACATTCACTCAGACTACATTCAAGTAAAATGTTAAGAAAACAGAGCTTCTTACACGTCTATAAAATAAATATACACAAACTGAACCTAACAAAAAGTGACGCATTCATCCTTTTTTTCTTCCCTTTTCATCCTCAGTATCTTTACGGTGTTGATCGGTTTTGGACAACAATTCATACCTATTTTTGCGCCTTTCTCTTCCATTTCTTGGATTACGATTGTCGCCTTTACACTTTTGCTATTGGTCATGTACTTCGCCGCCACCCAAGCCGCTAAAAACAACACCAGTGGACGCTTTTTGAGTTTATTTATGGGGTTCACGATGCTCAAAATGGTCTTTGCTGTTTGTATTATCGTTTGGTATCATCATTTCAAGAATCCAGAAACGAATCTTTTTGTTTTTCCCTTCTTCCTGCTATATTTGATTTATACTTGCTATGAGGTTTGGCTGATGACTAAATTGGGCAAAAAGACGGTTGCAAACTAACCAATTTTGTACATTTGGATGTTAGCGTTGGCGAACAAATCTATGCAAAGTGTTCATTGTAAATAATGCCAACAAATCAACAACTTAAACAATTAAGTAAATATATTTAGCTCGAAAGCAACCGTTTAAAACAATAGTACTATGTCCGAAACATTTGATACGCCCCAGTCCCCACAAGAAGAACAAGCTCCTGAAAATGAATCAGTTGTACCTACTACAGAAACATCTACTGTACCGCTAGACTATCAGCAGAATCGCATAGATTTGAGTCCCGTACACGCCGCTGTTGAAGCCATCAAGCAGGAATTACGCAAAGTGATTATCGGGCAAGAAAATATGATGGATTTGCTCTTGGTTGCACTTTTTGTCCGTGGACACGTCCTGATTGAAGGCGTGCCAGGTATTGCCAAGACGCTAACTGCAAGAATGCTAGCCAAGACGACGACTGCCGAATTTTCGCGTATTCAGTTTACGCCTGATTTGATGCCCAGTGATGTTGTCGGTACTTCCGTTTTCAATATGAAGACTTCCGAGTTCAGTTTTAATGCAGGCCCGATTTTCGCCAATATCATCCTCATTGACGAGATCAATCGAGCGCCCGCCAAGACCCAAGCCGCCCTTTTTGAAGTTATGGAAGAAACGCAGGTCACTGTCGATGGAAAAACCTTCCCAATGGAAGAACCTTTTTTCGTATTGGCGACCCAAAATCCCATTGAACAAGAAGGAACGTACAAGTTACCAGAAGCACAGCTCGACCGTTTCCTCTTCAAAATCAATATGGAGTATCCTAATCGAGAAGAGGAAAAAGCCATTTTGCTGCGCTATCGAAAAGACTTTAATGCTAATGTAAAGAAAACGGTCGAAAGTGTTTGTACGCCCCAAATCATTGAGCGTTGCCGAAGCTTGGTGGAACAGGTGTATATTTCCGACCGCCTACTTGATTATATTGCAGATATTGTGCATACCACTCGCAATACAGGCGATTTATATCTAGGCGCGTCTCCCAGAGCTTCTCTAGCACTTTTGAAAGCTTCCAAAGCAGTCGCCGCACTGAATGGCAGGGATTTCGTAACTCCCGATGACATTCAGTACGTCGCTTATCCTGTCCTCAACCATCGAGTCATCCTAACGCCAGAGCGTGAAATGGAGGGCTATTCGACGGTGAATGTGGTGAAAGAGATTGTGCAGAAGTTAGAGGTGCCAAGGTAGCTCGTTTAATCCCTTACCAATTCAAAATCTGTCCGCCGATTCCTTGCTTTTCCTTCTGAATTAGCGTTATCTGCGACTGGATTATCTGGTCCGTTGCCAATGACGATAAATCGGTTGGCATCCATGTCGTGTTCTTGCACCAAATAATCCTTCACCGACTGTGCACGTTTCTTAGAAAGCGCAATGTTGCTTGCTCTGTTGCCCACATTGTCTGTGTTCCCTTCGATACGAATGCGAGCATTTCCGAAGGCTTTTGCGATTTCAACGAACTCCAGATCAATGATGTATTTCGCATTTTCATCCAATCGAAATTCGCCCGTGCGGAAGTTGATACTCACGCGTTTGGTTGCAATCGCTTCCTTAGTATCGCCCTCATTATCCGATACGGGAGCAAAGGTTTTCTTAGCTTCTCCCTCGTAGAGTTCCCCTTCCAATTTCGTACGCTGTACGAGTTCTGGATAGGAAAGCGACCGCCAAGAAGGAAGATTGTTTTCTGCGTAGCCAAGATCAGCATATTTTTGTGCCATGCGTTGGTACAAACTATTGGCATTCACGCCTTTGTAGTCCGCATTCAAGCCAAAAAAGTTGATATTATCTCCGTGTGTGGTGTGGTAAGCATTATCAATTAGAATATCGGTAGGCGGATAACCTAAGCCTTCTGCAAGAATATTAATGGCTTTGTTTTTCGCATCTGATTGCCGCTCAATCTCTGCCGCCCCAATCATCCAGCCTTCGTATAATTGCTGCAACTTTTCACGATTAGCCTCTACATATTCGCGCTTCGCAAAGAAAATATCTGCGATAATATTAGAAGCCGAACGCGTACTTTCCAAAATGCGCGCGCCTGGTACCATGCGCACACATTCTTCATCGGTTGGACTCCAAGTTACGGCAGCATCTACCCGTTGACTTTTGAAAAAATCACCTGCGATCAAAGCATCTCCCGTCGGTACAATTTCTACATCATCTTGGGAAAGTCCACCCGCATCTAATAGCCAAAGTAGAAAAGAATGCGAAGGGGTTCGTTCTGCCACCGCAATCTTTTTTCCTTTCAAATCTGCTACATTATTGATACCTCTTCTAACTACAATCGCATCTCCACCACGCGACCAATCCGCTTGGAATAAAATAACGGGATCGTAATCTTTAATACCTTCGTATATGGTGGGGAAAGCATCCAGTGTGAACCAGTGCAAATCTAAATCTCCTCGCTTCCAAGCAGCTAGTGAATTTTCTGGTTCATTGATCACTTTAAAATCCACCTGAAACCCATAATCCTTGTAGAAACGCGAATTTTTATTGGCTTTGAAACCTTCGTTGAAATATTGTCCACCTGCGTAGCCGACCCAATCAACCACTCCGATATTGATGACATCGCCCGTCTTGGCCGTTTCCCGATCTGCACGAGCTTTGGTGTCCTCCACCTTAGTATCAGTCTGTTCTGATTGCACTCCTTCGGACTCTATCATATCGCCCAGTGCCGTGTTATTAATTGCCCAGTACACGCCGTACGCGATTGCCCCCGTGATGGCTACCGCAATGAGGAAGCGAGAAAAAAAGGTTAAGCGTCGTTTTGCCATAGTTATGTTTGTTATTGAGTTGTTTGTTTATGAAAAATTAGGGGCTTACGAAGTTTCAGTTTCATTAACATTTTACTTAAAAATAGCCTGAGTCAATGCAAGATAATTGAGCAACAAGTATGCTCAGTAATTTTCTTCGGACGGAAACACAAATTTCAACTTATTTTCTCAAAAAAATAAGTTGAAATTTGTGTTTCCGTCCATAAAAAACCTTTGGACATACTTGTTGCGCGATCTTAAGAGCTTTACTAAGATTTATGCCAAGCATTGCTCAAGACTTCGTACACCCCTAATTAAAAATCAAAAAAATTATCGTATTGATTGGTATGGTTTTCCTCCTTAATGGGCTTTTTCCTAGGTGCATTGAGGTCTAATGTAGCATCATCATCTTCATTCAGCAACAGTAACGCTTCTTTTTCTTCTCCCAAAATCAGAGAAATTCCCTCTTTTTCCCACTTTTCGAGCATTTTCAAACCATCTTCTTCAAAAATGCCGTTTTGTAAGTCAATCGAGTCCATAAAATTAGCAGAAAGCTGCATGAAACGCTCCATTTCTCCCACTTTGTTGCTAATGTCGGTGGTCATAGCGTCCATAGCTTGATCGAACATGGCACGTCGGTCAGGGTCTCCAGAAATAATGCTCATGGCAGATTTCATGGCAGAAGTACTGGCGTGTATGGCTTTGCGCTCTTGTTCTTTAATCTCAACCTGATCTTTGATGTCTTCCATCAAAATTTCTGAGTTATCGTACATCCTCATTAGAACCCGATACAGCACTTGCATACGGTGGTGCAACTCTTCCAAACGCATATTGGACTCTTTGAGTCTGCCCGCTTTGCGACTTTTAAGAATCACTTGTTTTTGGCGGTCTTCTTTCTTGGCTTGACTGGCTTCTGCTAAGTTGCTTTTAATGTCTTTCTTATTGTTGTAAATGATTTCTTCCAACTTGTGTTTCTGCCCACGAAGTTGTGCAATTTGACGATTCATTTTGCTCAAATTCTGCTGCAAATCACTTACGTAGGACTTCATAATCGCAATAGGATCGACTTGAACAAAGAAACTCGTTATCCATCGCATCGCACTTTTGAACATGTAAGCAGTCAGACTACGTGTGCGTGGATCAAGTGCCGCAAAAACGATAGCCAGCAAAATCAAGATCGCCGCGACTAAGAAGATACCTTGCATCAAATAAGGTAGCGCATTGACGAATAGAATGACACCACCAATGGTCAATCCTGCCAGAAATATAATCCCTGTCACGCCCTCAGGACGCTTCCAAAAAGATTTCGTATTATATTTTTTTGTCATTGTTTTTGATTAGTAGCGAGGGGTGTACGAAGCCTCGTTTTTCTTAACATTCTACTTGGAAACAGTCTGAATCAATGTCAAAAAATTGAGCAACCATTATGCTTAGTAAGTCTCTTCGGACGGAAACACAAATTTCAACTTATTTTTTAGAGAACAATAAGTTGAAATTTGTGTTTTCGTCCATAAAAAACCTTTGGGCATACTTGTTGCGCGATTTCAGGAGTTTTCTCGGAATTATTCCGAGTGTTGCGCAAAACTTCGTACACGCCTAATTAGTAGCCTTGCATGGCTATTGAACCTAATACTGCTCACGCGCCCAAATACTGCTTCATCTTTTCAATATCCTGCTGTATCTTACTGACTAAACTATTATAAGAAGCAATAAAGTCA
>JBCDKV010000213.1:0-7667 GCA_038746215.1 Bacteroidota bacterium
ATGGTTATCTGGCAGTCGGGAGTTGTGAAGGTGGTGTGGACAGTCGCCTATGGATTTTTAGACAAGACGATCCTTCTATCACGCTGCTGGGTGTGAATGACGATCAGTGTTTGGTCGAACCAGCATCGGTGGATTTCTGGGCTTCTTATCGCGAAGTACCCGTCACGGCTGGGGAGACTTACCTTATTGCCTTTGATGATATTTGGGAAACAAGTACGGTGGAATGGAATCTATCATTCATTGCAGGTGCATTGCCCGCTGGTAATTTTTGCCAATCGGCGATTCTCATAGAAGCAGGTACGATAAGTATTGATACTTTGGATGGAAATGCCGCCGTCGCCAATCGCCAAATCGGTTCTTTTATTCCCAATTTGACGGGCTATGCCAATGCAGAGTGGTATCGCTTCACCGCGCCTGCCGACGGAACGCTGGAGGTTTATAGCTGTGAAAATCTGCCGCCGCGTTCTGGTCTGTATGTCTACGATAATACTTGCGGTTTTGATCAACTCAATTTAATTGCTTTTGGCGAAAATGGAGGACTGAGCAATCCCATCGGCTGTGACCCAACGTCTGCGGTACGAAACATCGCCGTCGAAGCAGGAGTAACCTACTACATCGAATGGGCATCCAAAGCGTCTGACCGATCGGGCTTTGATTTTATCTTGGAATTTGGCGCGCCTGCCGTCGAGGTAACTTTTGCAGTAGATATGTCGATTTTAGCTTCGGAGGGAGAACTTTCGGGCCAAGGTGCTTGGATCGCAGGAGATTTCAATAATTTTGAAACCGATCCAATGGAGGCAGACCCCAATAATGAGAATGTATTCACCTTTACCGTTCCACTAATGAAAAACGATACCGTTCTCTACCGCTTTTTTAACGGGCCTGTGGAGGAAGAAGAACTGGATTTGACGGTAGGAGAAGATTGTAGTTTCGATGCTTTTGGGGATCGTTTTGTAGTGGTCGGTGAGGTCGATACCGTGCTAGCGACGCTTTGTTTTGGTCTATGTATACCATGTCAAACGACTAGCACAGCGGCAATCGCTTTCGATCAGGCAATCAACATCTTCCCGAATCCAGCGAATACTCATACTACGATACAGTATCAGTTCGACCAAAGTACAGCTATGCACATCCAACTCGTCAATGCACTTGGTCAGACGATACGTACACAAGCCGTTGAGCTAGCCTTTAGAGGACAAATAGACATACCATTGCAAGGACTAGCTAGTGGATGGTATCAGTTGAGGATTAGGAGCGGTGATCGGGTGAAAACGGAGGTGTTGGTGATTGAGTAGTGTGGTTATAGGATTCCATCTTCCATACAAATAAACGCCTTTTTGATACAACACTTTCAAGCTGGCTGCATTTTCATAGCGGTTTAGTCTATAAAGTGTTTTATTCCTATTCTACCATCAAAATAAGTCCGATGAGGCTCTTAAGATCGCGCAACAAGTATGCCCAAAAGTTTTTTATGGACGGAAACACAAATTTCAACTTATTTTTTTGGAGAAAAATAAGTTGAAATTTGTGTTTCCGTCCGAAGAAATTTACTAAGCATACTTGTTGCTCAATTCGCTTGCATTGACTCAAGCCGTTTCCAAGTAAAATGTTGACAAAACTGAAGAATTCCTACAGCTCTAAATAAAAAATTAGCAATTTGAGGCTAAAGTGTCAACTACTTTTGCGATTCAGATAAACATATCCAAATAGATGCTCAAAATAGAAAGAACAATATGACGGTACTATCTTATCGCTTTGCTGCAATGATGGAAAAGAGTAAGCAATCTCCACAGCTTGGCATCTTGCTGCTTTGTATTTTCTACTTGATTGGTATTTTGGGTATTGTCGTGGTGGCATACGAAGATTTTATTCTCCTAACTCCCTTCAATCTGCTGGTGTCGATAGCGATTATCCTGTATTATCATCCTATTTGGAATCAGCATATCGTTGCATCCTTGCTACTCAGCTATGGGTTTGGGTTTTTCATAGAAGCGATTGGCGTCAATACGGGACTCATTTTTGGGGAATATAGCTACGGCAGGGTTTTAGGATGGAAAGTGTGGGAAACGCCTCTAATGATCGGTGTGAATTGGGCAATGCTCATCTACAGCGTTGGGGTGAGTGTAAATAGTGCGTTCAAAAAGGCATTGTGGTGGCTAAAAGCTGCTTTGGGTGCAAGTGTAATGCTAGCATTAGATATACTGATCGAACCCGTGGCGATTCACTATGAATTTTGGACTTGGGAAGCCGTTGAAGTACCGCTTCAAAACTATGTAAGTTGGTGGCTGATTAGCTTTGGATTGCTGGCGTTCTTCCATTTTTCAGACCAAAAAACGACAAACAAAGTAGCTACTGGCTTGTTAGTCCTTCAATTCGTATTTTTCGCCATTTTATGGCTTAATATTTAGACCTAATGGTAGCCCTGATAGGTCGTAAGCTATTGATCGTAAGCTAATTGCTGTCATTGAAGGCTGGCGCAAAACAAACACACCAATCAAAATTAAATAAATATGTTTACCTATATCGGAATCGTTTTATTGACTATCGCAACCATGGAATTTGTGGCTTGGTTTGCACACAAATACATCATGCACGGCTGGTTGTGGGACTGGCACGAAGATCATCATAAACCACATTTTGAAAAAGAAGGTTTTTTCGAGAAAAACGATCTTTTCTTTTTGGTTTTTGCCATTCCTAGTGCGCTGGCTTACATCATTGGGTCTTCAACGGATCATTTTTGGCTGTTTTTTGTCGGTGTTGGAATTTCCATTTATGGGATCATTTATTTCCTCATTCACGACGTTTACATCCATCAACGTTTTAAGTGGTTCAGACAACTGGATAGCAAATATTCGAGAGCCATTCTCCGTGCTCACGGTACGCATCACGCAAAACACACCAAAGAAGATTGTGAATCTTTTGGGCTGCTAGTAGTCGATAAAAAATACTTTAATAAGCGTCGAAAGCGGAAGGTAGAGAAAGCGTAGGGGAATAATGAAAATCAAAATAGATAGCAGTCAGACCTTAGGAACAAGAACATGCAAATTACATCAAAACTAGCGCAAAACGAAACCACTATTTTTACGGTCATGTCAGCCATGGCAAAGCAATATCAGGCGGTCAATCTGGGTCAAGGATTTCCAGACTACGACTGTGATGTGGAGCTCAAGCAATTAGTCAGTAAGCACCTGAATGCGGGAAAAAACCAGTACGCACCAATGGCTGGCGTGCCTGCTCTTCGCGACGCCATTCGGCAAAAAATAGCCCATACCCATCAGGCTGACATTGATGCAGATACGCAAATCTGTATTACGGCAGGAGCGACGCAAGCTATTTTTACCGCAATCCTAGCATTTGTTCGCTCAGGTGAGGAGGTCATTGTGATCGAACCTGCTTTTGACTGTTATCTACCTGCCATCCAACTTGCAGGTGGTATCCCCAAAATCTACAGTATGCGCTATCCTGATTATCAAATTGACTGGGAAGCACTGGGGCAGCTTATTTCTGACCGCACTAGCATGATACTCATCAACAGTCCGCACAATCCAACGGGAACGATTCTCCGAAAAGAAGATTTATTGCAACTAGAGCGATTGGTGGCAGGCAAAGACATCATTGTATTGAGTGATGAAGTGTACGAACATCTCATCTATGATGATGAATCGCACCAAAGCGTATTGCGATTCCCAAATTTGATGGCGCAAAGTATTGCGGTCTTTTCGTTTGGTAAGACTTTTCACGCGACGGGCTGGAAAATCGGCTATTGTGTCGGTGCACCCAATCTCATTGCCGAGTTCAAGAATATTCACCAATGGAATGTCTTTTCCGTCAATTCCTTTGTGCAATACGCCATCGCTGAGTATTTGGAAAATCCTGCTAGTTACGAACTACTGCCCGATTTTTTTCAAACCAAACGCAATTTACTCACCGAAGTACTCGAAGACATCCCGATGCAACCTAAATTATCAGAAGGCACCTATTTTCAACTCTATCATTACGCAGAAATAAGCGATCAAGACGATTTTAGCTTTGCTAAACACCTGACACGATCCATAGGCGTGACCACAATTCCACTTTCTCCTTTCTACACCAATCCACCCGACGATCAAGTGATTCGATTGTGTTTTGCCAAAAACGAAAGTACGCTTTTGGAGGCAGCGAATCGATTGAAAAAGCTGAATAGCTATACTATTAGACATTGAGATTGAATGATAAATGCGAATAACGGGTGAAGTACTCCACTTTGTGGCAGAAACGGCTTTGCTAAACTTTTGAGGCTTGGTAAAGTGTTTGAGATCGCGCAACAAGTATGCCCAAAGGTTTTTTATGGACGGAAACACAAATTTCAACTTATTTTTTAGAGAAAAGTAAGTTGAAATTTATGTTTCTGTCCGAAGAAAGTCACGGCGCATACTTGTTGCTCAATATGCGGATATTGACCTGAACCATATCTGAGTCAAATGTCAAGAAAAATGAGATATATACAGTCGTTATCTGCATTATCTTTTGAAGATTCCTAGTTCAATTTATTCCTAAGTAAGACCGCTATATATGAAATTCTCTTCCATAGATTTTATTGGAATCATTTTGATGAGCTGTATCACTTTGTGCTTACAGGCACAAGCTTTGAGCGATAGTCTGCTTTACGAAGGCTCTTATCAAATCGGAACATTTGAGGGACAAGCTACTTATTGCTATCAGCTCGAAGATCAAGATACTATTTTGCAAGGTGCTTTTCAAATGGAAGGGGCTGATCTTCCTGCGCTTTTATCGGGCAAAGGAAACTATTTTTCCTTCGAAGGAGATTTTCAGCAAAACGAACCAACTGGGCAATGGGCGTTTGAATTTGGAGACTATACTGCTAGTCGCCTAACAAAAGTTGATACCAATCAATACCAATTAGCAATAGATGGTATGCAGCAGTACGCAACAGGTATACTTCGCGCTGGAAAACCTGATGGAGTATGGATTCAAAAAGTACAGCGCATGGAGGCATCTAAACCAAGCGAATTGGTTTTTGAGAGTAAAATTACCTTCAAACGAGGCATCCCTCAGCAATCCTTTCGGATGGAAAGTGCAAAATATGTGTTGCTAGGAAGATTCAAGCGCGATGGGCTAGCACACGATGTATGGACGCTTTACACCAACTTAGCAATCGCCGAAAATTGGTACTTTCAAGAAGGGCGACTAGATAAAATAGAAATTCAACAAGATGACGGCGTAGAGACGCTGGAAATATTTAATCCAAGTACGGCAACAAATACGCTGATTGATTTGGATGCTCGCTATTTTCGGTTGTTAGCAGTTTGGCAACAATTAGCTGGTCTTTCTGATACGATCAGTGATGGTCGAGTAGCCGATTTGCTAACGACCAATGCGCATAAGTATGAAAAAGTAAGTGCGGTCATCAACGAGTGGAGCAATGCTGATTTTCGCTTTATGCCAAAGGTGCGTGTTCCTCACTTTCCGCTGTCTAGTAAAGAGCAAAAAAAACTAAGCAAAATAAGCGACTACCTGCAAAAGATAGATACCATTTATCAATCATTGAACCATAATACTTCACTTTCCATATTAGAGAACACGGATCAGGAAGTGGCTTATCAGATGGCAGTGTTGGGGGCAATAAACAAGCGTTTGCTCGCTCCTGTGAGAAAATTACAGACTGCTCAGGAAGAGGATATTTTGCAATTTGTGGATAGAAATAGGTATTACAATAATCTATGGTCATCGGATGCATCGCCGAGTATACTGAACATCACGCTTAATGAGCGAGAAAATCGCGATTTTCCAACCAAGCCATTTGACGTTCAAGCAAAAGGCTTAGCCGCTGTAGAAGAAATGACAGCATATGTCTTTCGGCAAGTCGACTCTATTCAAATTGCACTAAACGAAAAACTCAATACCAAAGAACGACGACAGGTGCTGACGGCACTAGAAGATCAAATGATGCGCGAGTTTTCGCTGTTGGATAGTTTGATTGAGTCCCAAAGCAAAAAAGTACGCAAAACTTATGGACTCCACGCAGTGCAAGCGGTAGCCAAGCAAGCCAAGGAGGACTATATGTCTATCACGGCTGTTACCAGCAAGCAAGCGCAGGCCCGCGAGTTGGTTCAATGCCTAGAAGAACTGGATGCGCTTACCATTACACTGATTCAGCTTCCACAAAAACTGGAAAAAGTAGAAGCACTCTACACCGATGAGATTTGGAATAATTTTACAGCTACGGTGATGGAAGACAGGGTAAAAAAGCACCTTTTCAATGCTTATCAAGCTTACTTGATCCCCTATTTTCAAGCGCAAGTAAAGACCAATCTGAGTTGTCAGAACGCTCAAACCCTCAACAACCAAATCAAATCGACTTATCAGCGAATGCTTGAACTGAGAACAGCAGAAACCTCGGACTTAGAAAATCAATTGAAGCGAGAAGACGATCCGAAAAAAATAATGACTTTACTCCAAAAATGAGAATAGCATGAATAAGATTTACTTGACTAAAACAATTAGGGGAACACTGGGAATGGTGCTTTTGCTTTGGTGTATTCCAGCACAAAGCCAGAATCCAGAATCGCCCGAAATAGCTAAATTCAAGGATCCACTGACGCTTACGTGGGTCAATACTTACGGCAATATTCGCCTGACGGATCGCTTTTTTTGGATTGCTCAAACACATTTTCGTTTTCAGCAGACCCAGCAGACACCTTTTGCGGGACAAATTGCCCAGCTTTACAATCGACATGCCATCAGTTATCTATATTCCAAATACTTTCGAGCAAGCTTGGGTGGTGTACTTCGGGTCAATTTCAATACTGACGAAGTGGAAGCAATAGAACGTCGAGCCGTTCCAGAGTGGCGCATATGGCACGAGTATCAATTTGCCCAACCTTTGTCTAGGCTCATGCTGTATCACCGCATCCGATTGGAACACCGCTGGTCAAAAGGATTTGGCGAGCAAAGCGAATATATTTTCCGAAACCGTTGGCGGTACATGTTTCGCATGAAAATTCCATTGAATGCCCCCAAACTTTCATCAGGCACATTTTATCTCGCGCCAGAATCAGAACTGATCATGCAAAGCGGAAAATCGGTGGTAGACAGCCCCTTGGAGGACTTACGGCTGCATACTTCACTGGGCTACATCGTGAATCCAAGGCTCACCGTCGCTTCTGGTTTGATGTACTCCATGGGACAAGAATTAACGGACGGTGGCATTTACAAACAGAAATGGACGCTCCGTTTTCATATGTATTTTACGCCCGATTTCAGAAAAGTCAAAAATAAGCTGCCCGATATTCATATAGATGAGTGATTGGCTGTTGGCTATTAGGGTTGTACGAAGTTTTAAGAAATGCTCGAAACAAGTCCTAGTAAAGTCCTTAAAATCGCGCAACAAGTATGCTTAAGAAATTTTTATGGACGGAAACACAAATTTTTCTCAAAAAATTTGTGTTTCCGTCCGAAGAGAATAACTGAGCATACTTTTTGCTCAATTGTATTGCATTGACTCAGGCTGTTTCCGAGTACGATGTTAAGAGCATGTTTGGAGTACTATCTTCCTGTAAACCAATATTTTCCGAACTTGACTTTGAAAATAATTGCTCGTTTATCCCGATAAAGTCGCTATTATTTGCTTCGTCAAAACCGTAAACTACTGATTTACAGTTCGATCC
>JBCDKV010000214.1:0-7666 GCA_038746215.1 Bacteroidota bacterium
ATATCTGGATACGGAATTCATTTTTCATGCAGTCAAGTTCGTAAGATGTTGGTTATCAGGCAGGAAAAATCCAAATAAGCGCCTAACAAAATTGAGACTTCGTACGACCCTAAAATGGAATGTCAAGCGAGTGAGTAATCTTGTCTGACTTTTCTACTATTTTTGGAACTACTTTAATACTGTGGAGCGTCAGCCCATGAATAAAAACGACATTTTGAGATGCGATCCTTGTAATTGCCTGATCGCTATTTCATTTCAAAACCTTGATAGCTCTTTAAGAGCTTGTTTGGAGCAGGATTGAACTAGAAATCAGCAGTTTGCGGTTCTGACAAGGTAAAAAATTAACTGCATATCTAGATACGGGGTCAATTTTTTATGCAGTCAGGTTCGTAAAATGTTGGTTTATAGGAAAATAATGCTCCAAACATGCTCTAAACTAGCTATTGAGTTGCTTAGCTTGCATCCTGATATACTTAATCGTTCGCTGATCTGCTAGGTGCATCCGTTCGTAGAAGGTCTTGATGTCCAATTCGGGCGTAAAGAGTGCTTGACTATAAATGTCATTTGCTTCATAAATGAGTTGAAAAGTCTCTACTGTTTGCAGGACTTCTAGCGTAAAGGCATACAAATCAGGTGAGTCGGTTTTAAGGTGTAAAAGTCCTGAACTAGGGAGTAGTTGCTGGTACATCTCTAAAAACCGAGGAGCGGTCAATCGACGATTTTCTTTTTTTAGAAAAGGATCGGGAAAAGTAATCCAAATTTCAGCAACTTCCGCTGGCTCAAAAAAATAATGTAATTGTTCGATTCGAGTTCTGAGGAAGGCAACGTTTTTCAGGTCTTCTTCCAATGCCGTTTTTGCGCCTTTCCAAATCCTTGCGCCTTTTATATCTACCCCGATGAAATTGCGATTGGGATACCGCCTCGCCAAACCCAAGGTGTATTCTCCCTTACCACAAGCCAATTCCAGCGTGATTGGGTTATTGTTTTGAAAGTGTTTGACTGCCCATTGGCCTTTTCGTTCAACGATTTCCCCATCCTTGCCCGCCAATTTCGGATCTTTCGCATTGAAGTTTTCGTAAACATGGGGAAAAGCATAAATCTCTGAGAATTTCTGTAACTTATTTCTTTTACTCATATGTTA
Organism: Bacteroidota bacterium; assembly: GCA_038746215.1. GTDB lineage: Bacteria > Bacteroidota > Bacteroidia > Chitinophagales > Saprospiraceae > JAAUTG01. The sequence continues at coordinate 1,142 of JBCDKV010000214.1, forward strand.
TACGTGTCGTTACTAAGGCAATTGCTAGGCAAAAATTTTCTGTCAAAATTAGGCGTATAAGAAGTCTCATTTTTCTTAACATTTCACTCAGATATAATTCAAACTGATGTCCAAAAATCGCGCAACAAGTATGCTCAGTAAGTCCCTTCGGACGGAGACACAAATTATCAGTTATTTTCTCAGAAAAAAATAACTGATAATTTGTGTCTCCGTCCATAAAAATCCTTTGGGCATACTTGTTGCGCGATCTCAGGAACTTCAACAGAAGTTATTTTAAGTACTACTGAAAACCTCGTACACACCTGCATAAAAATCACTCAATCAACCCAATATTCCGTGCTCGCTCTTCCCATCTTTCTCGCGCCAATTCTTGTAAACTCGCTACGGCATCCGATTCATCCAGTATCTCTAGTCCAAGTAAAGTTTCAAACACATCTTCCATTGTCACCAAACCGACCAAACTGCCATATTCATCTACCACAATCGCTAAATGAGAGCGTTGCTGGGTAAGTGTTTCAAATAGTTTAGGTAGCTCCAAATCCGCTTGGACAGCGAGTACAGGGCGTTTGATGCTATCCATTGTGAGATCATCTTCGTCCTCTACGAGTCGGAGTAAAATATCATCTTTTAGCACCAAGCCTACCACATTATCCGTCTTGCCTTCGTAAATGGGAATACGAGAAAAGCGCAGCTTGCTTTGAGATTTGTAGTAATCCATCAAGGTCGTAGCGGCTTCTACCATTGTGATGACCGTTCTAGGGGTCATAATATCTCGTACCTTTAGTTCTTCTAGCTTCAATAAATTATTGATAATCGTAGACTCACTTTTGTCCAATTCCCCACTTTCACTGACTACTTTTGTCATGGCAGCATAGTCCGCACGACTCAGCACACTTTTGTCTTTGTCTTTCTTCAAGAACTTGGTAATCAACTGACTAATCCAAACAAAAGGATAAAGAATGAAGAGCAGAATGCGCAAAGATTTTACGGTGAAGGGTGCAAGACTTTGCCACATATTAGCACCAATTGTTTTTGGGATAATTTCCGATAGAATCAATATCGCTAAGGTCATACCGCCAGCAATGAGCGATTCGTAGGAAATACCGAGAAATTTCTCTTCTGCACCAAACATCGCACCGGCTTGCGCCCCAACACCGATTGCACCCACTGTATGCGCAATGGTGTTCAAAGTCAAGATAGCGGAGAGCGGACGATCAATGTCTTTTTTATACTCTTGCAGGAGTTTTCCAGTTTGCGTACCATCCTGTACTTGGCGTTGGACATAGGACGGCGTAATACTTAGCAGCACTGCTTCCCAAACCGAACAGAGAAAGGAAAAAATGATGGAGAGCAGGAAAAATGATACCAGTAAAATTATTGCATTCATTCGGCGAAATTAGCATTTTTTTGCCAAATCAGATAGCAAGCTTGGCTGTCGAGCGTAATCTTATCAAAACTATCCAAATGGAAAAAACAATCTAAAAAATAACGGCAAACTAAATGAACAGTTCGACTAATAGGTGAGTGTTGTTGTGTAGCGATTGATTTTCATGCTTAGCAAATATTCGCTTTACTCACAGTTTAAATCCTGTTTAGAAACACTATCATTGTTAGGAATACAATTGCCAGAAAGTACGTAATCAGGTACATAGCGTTCTATGTTTGGATCGTAGAGCGAATGGGTGAGAAAAGCGGTTAAAGCATCTATTTCTTCTTCGCTAAGTTCTAATGGCTTGAATTGGGAAGCAATTTGTGAATCGGGGACATCTGCATTCTCAGGAATAGCGTAATTAAAGTAATCGACTGCTTCTCGCAACGTGGTCATGCTACTGCCGTGAAAGAGAAAAGGTGCTTCTTTCAAATTATACAGTTGGGGTACTTTAAATTTATACATATCAACGGGCTTTTGCGTAAAACCACCTCTCCCTAAATTTCTATTGTCATCTCTAGAAGTTCTCACCACACCTTCTATTTCGTGTAAATCCTTCACCCCAAGTGCATAATATTCATTAGCGTTCAAAGCAGGTCCTTCGTGGCACTTGAAGCAACCCGCTTTGGTGAAAAACAATAAAGCACCACCTTTTTCTTCCTCCGTCATAGCGTCCTCATCGCCCTTTAGCCAGTTCTGAAAAGGAGATTGATTGGTCAGTAAGGTGCGGAGATAAGCAGAAATCGCAAAACTAGCCGTAAGGTCTGTGTAGCGTTCTTCCTTTGAAAAATCTTGGAAAGCAATGTCAAAATAATCTTTATAGCCCAATTCGGTAATAATTGCTTCGTTGATGACCATGCGGTGCAAGTGCAAGCCCTCTATGTTTTGAGCTTCCAAGCCGTGCAGCCCCAGATGATTGGTTTCCAAACCGCCTTCCCAGAGGTGTTCCGTTCCCACATTATTATCGATAGAACCGAATCTTCCACTCCACATCGTATTCGTGACATAAGCCACGTTGAGCATACTAAGCGGCCTCGCCCCTTGCGCATCCACTTCATTAGGATCGTAAGATTGTAGGATCTTTCGTCCCTCACCGTTGTATCCAAAACCGAAAGCACCATCCGCTATGCCTTGTACCCTACCTGGTGTGAAAGCCGCAGAGGGAATATGACAAGAAGCACAAGAATAGGTATTATTGCTGGAAGTCTGATTGGCATCTTTTGCTAGCCCCGTTTCGTAAAAAAGCATACGTCCCAAAGCCACTTTCTGGCGGTTCAGCGGATTGGCAGGATCTTGTGGAATCCTTCCGTAATCCGTCTCATTAGGTAGCACGAAATAGGATAATCCATTGATGGGAGAAAGATCATTGAGTCGTTTTTTGAGTCTAATATCAAGGGGATTATTCAACTTATCCTCGGTACAGCCCCACATGACCCCGCATAGGAGTGCTGCTACCAATGTGTACATGGTCAGTCTGTTCATTTTCTCTAGCACTAGGTCAATTTAATATTATCACAACATCTTTATTGGGCTGTAAGTCCCGTATATGTATGCTTGCAAAATTAAATAAAAGCCTTTCATATTTGTAATTCTTGCATTGATTTTTTTGATGTTCGAGCTTGTACCCTTGATATGTTATACAAAAAATCATTATGTGTATCTAACTGTGGATCGATTTTTTAGCCTGTTATCCACCTGATTTTTTTGTCTTGTTATATCCTTTTTCTTTCAATAAATCAACGACTTTATCCCTGAAATTGCCTTGGATAATGATTTCCCCATCCTTGACACTACCCCCAACACCACATTTTGTTTTCAGGTACTTTCCTAGCTCTTTCAAGGTTGATGCTGTGCCGATGAAGCCCGTCACCAAGGTCACTTCTTTGCCCTTGCGCCGTTTTCTATCAATCAGGACTTTCAGTTGTTGTTTTTCGGGTGCTATGTCTGCTACTTCTTCGGTTTCATCGTATTCATAGTCGTAGTCAGGGTTGGTGGAATAGACGACACCAACCTTGCGCTTGTTCTTTTTTGCCATGCTATTGATTTTGAAAATAAAAACGGAGAAAAATAAGGTAAGGTTTCAATTCTGTAACATCAATCAGGACGTGATTCAAAAGTTAAACCCTAAAAATGCCTAGGATTGACGTACTCCTTGTCTGGAGCATCCGCACGATCTCCAAAGCTGACGCGCAAGGCTAATTCAATGCTGCCATCTTGAAAATTCCTTAGATCAGAGAGCGTAGCATCGTAAGAGACGCCCAACAGCAAATCATCATTGACCTGTGCAGAGAACAAACCGCCGATAGATTCCCCAAAACCCAGCTCTTTTGAGCCACCCAAACGATAAGTTGCTCCAATCGTGATGCGATCCAACAAAATGACGCTAGCATTGATATCCGCATCGAAGGGTACGGTAGGATTATATTTGATGAGCATTTGCGGCAAAAATTTAAAGTCATCTTCGCCAATGATGACGCCGCCCATCACGTAGAAATGCTGAATTTCTCTGGAAATGATCCCTTCATCATCTGCTAGATCAATATTATTTTGTAGCAAACGTGGCGCAGAGAAACCCAAATAAAACTCATCTGTGTGATAGTAAAAGCCCAACCCAAAATTGGGGACAAATTTACTTTGGACGCCCATCGGAATTGCATTATCCGAGCCGATAGGTTGAGTAGCGGTCAAATCTGTGAAATCTGTATTGAAATAGCGAAGTGAAGCTTGCAAGCCCAGGCCCATAATGCCAGGACCTAGCGGAATACGGTAAGCATAGCTACCATCCAAAGTAATTGCTTCGGAAACCCCAATGACGTTGCGAATCATATTGCCACCCACTCCGATTCTATTTTTCAGCAGCGGCATATCGAAACTCACAATCTGAGAAGTAGGTGCCCCTTCCAGCCCAATCCACTGACTCCGATGGATAGCGGTGACACTCGGCGAACCATTGCTACCTGCATAAGCCGCATTGTAGCGCAATTTATTGAACATGAACTGCGTGTACTGCTCATCTTGTTGGGCGGATAAAGACCAAGTGCTCATCAAAAAAAGCAAAATCAGGAGGAAAGATGGAAGCTCCCACAGTTTTAAAGCATGGCACTGCCCAAGAGTGCATATGGAAAGTAAAAGTTGTTTTGACATATAATCGGTTTTGTTGATTTTTTAGGTAGTAAGGGAACATGTAAAAAATAATCTATACTGTAAACGGGATAAATCTGTGCAAACGAATGTACCTGTTTATCTGTTTAAATTGTTTATTCGTTGAATTGCAATACGTTGATGATAAGCGTATTAAACAAATAAACGGTTCAACAAATCAACAAAGATGGAAATGCACTTTTTTATCCCAGATGCAGTATAAGCTACCGCTGCAAAAGAAAAAAGCCACTTACGGGTCGACTGCCATCCCCAAAATTCATCACATAATAATACGTACCATCGGGCAAATCTTCGCTATTGTAAGTACCACGCCAATCGTTTTGGTAGTCGCGTGCTCGGTAGACTTCGTCGCCCCATTGGTTGAAAATAATGAGTTCGTTCTCGGGGAATTGACTGTCACCACTCAAACAAGGAATGATGAATTCGTCATTGATATTATCATTGTTAGGGGTGATAATCGACGGAATATTCGCACAAGCAACATCGCCTCCTACATTGATGATGACCTCCGCAATGGAACACTCACAACCTGCCGTACACAATTCGTAAGAGAAGCCATCCATACCACCAAAATTGCTGTCTGCTTGATATTGAAAAATGCCATCGCTTAGGATTTCCAACGTACCATTACTAGGCATATCCATGACCGTCACGGTAAAAGATGCGGAAGCTAGATTGTCGTTGGCAATGACATTGACTTCTGAAATGCCTGCAAAAGAAACGCTGATCGTATCGCTATTGGCGAGGGCAAGCGGCTGATAATTGACGATGACCGTATCGCGCGAAGCGTCGCCACAACCACCATTATCTGCCGTCCAGACGAGCACGTTTTCACCAACGTCTAAATCACAAATGAGGGTACCTGGATCGTCTCGATCATTAAAATTGATTTTACCATTGGGACTTGACCATGCACCCACACCCGAAGTCGGTTCTTCGGCATCCAAATTCACGCAGCCATCCCCACAGTCGTTGAAATCTTCGCCAGCGTAGGAAAAGCCATTAGAGACCACCACCGAGACTTCATCCGACGATTCACCACACAGTCCACCGAGGACTTCCCAATTGAAAAAGTACTGATTACCAGGCTTCAAACCGGTGATCGAAGTATTGGCATCAAAAGGATCGCTAATAGTGACCCCCAATACCGACTGTCCTGGTGATTGCGTCCATCTGCCTTGTCCCACAACGGGCGCACTGGCATTGAGTTGGACACTAGCAGCACGACAAGTATCAATATCTACCCCTGCGTTTGATATTGTACCTGGGTTGACCAAAATCGTGATTTCATCCTGCGAGTAATCTTCACAAGCTCCGTTGGTTAGCGTCCATCGGAAAATGAAAGTACCACTATCCGAGATGTCGAAAATAGAAGTCTTGGGATCGTCGGGATTCGCAATCGTAACGGGATCACCTGCCAACTGCTCCCACATCCCGAAACCAATGGTCGGTTGGGTTGCATCCAATTCCAAAGCTTGCGTCTCACACAAGGTCACATCTTCGCCCGCAAAAGCAGTATTAGCAGGAATGGTATTGAAAGTTGCAATTGTTGGATCGGACATTTCCGATTTACAACCATTGACCGAAGCTTGTACGGAAAATGAAAAATCACCCTCGCTATAATCCGCAAAATCGGTCAGTGTGAATACCAAACCAGATTCGTTTGCACTGATAATATCTTGTTCATCAAACCAAGTATAAGTCGCACCCGCAGTCGAGCTAACAATCGGTACTGCCAAGCGCAAGGCCGCATCGTCTGCATCAATACAAACTGGGCCGTTATTCACCGCCGTCGGTGTCTGTGGAATGGCATTCACTTCCACTTCCTCGCTGGCTACCGCCGATTCACAGCCGTCGATGATTGCTTTTACGCGATAAGTGCCGTCGTGGATACTCGGTGTAGCGACTGGAAAAATAGGATTATCGCTGGAAGC
>JBCDKV010000215.1:0-7645 GCA_038746215.1 Bacteroidota bacterium
GACACATAGTAACGGACAAATAATAACTTCCCGATTTATGACCAAGCGTAGGCAAGGCATCCCACCCGCTAGCGGTTCTCTTCGTTGAAAAGATACTTAATCTTTTCTGTAAGCAATACTGCGAGAATGTTGAAAAGCCTCGCTAGCCGAGAGGATGCCGACGTTTAACTCAGAAAAGGGAATCCTTGCATCCCTTTTGCTGAGTAGTATCAGAACAAAATCTGCTCGGTCAAAATGAGGAAATTATTTTTTGTCCGTTACATAGAATAAATTGGGGTGTAGTAGAATTTTGTATCTTCACAAAGGTAAGTACCTAGCTTTAATTACTAAGAGCTTGTTGGGATTTTTCCTATTTTTGCACTCCGTTAAAACGATCACTATTATACGCTATCAACTCCCCACAAATTTTTGCGCATCCAAAAATCCCACTAGGGATGTACTCTGGGTAGAAAACATGCTAAAAATGTTATCAAGTGCCGTAGGTACGTGCTATGACAGCGTTACATTTCGCACCTACGTAGCTTAGACAAGGAAAAATTGGACGTTTCTACCAATAGTTCGCCTCTACGAGGCTTTGGAATTGAGGGTTCTGGACTTTTAGGGGGGCGATAGATTATTACACTACTAGATATTTTGGACTGGGAAGTAGTAGCGTATGCAGTTTTGAACAATGCGCTGAATAAATCCGAGAAGGCTTCTGAAATCGCGCAACAAGTACGCCCAATGTTTTTATGGACGGAAATATAGATTTTACGATTTTTCTCTAAAAATCGGTTGAAATTTGTGTTTCCGTGCGAAGGGATCTATCAGGCATAGCTGTTGCGCAATTTTCTGGTATTGACTCAGGTTAAATTCAAATGCAATATTCAGAAAAACGGGACTTCACACAGCCCTAGTTTTAGATTATAAAAAAAATCATCTACACTTTACAAACAGCTTCTCTTAGTGTTCCTAAGTGTGCTTAGTGTTTTTCCCAGTAGTGTAAACCACAACTTAAATGCGATTACAACGACTAGAAATCAAGGGTTTTAAGAGTTTTGCGAACCAAACGGTCATCCATTTCAACGAAGATGTTGTAGGTGTGGTGGGTCCCAATGGTTCGGGCAAATCCAATATTGTAGACTCTATTCGTTGGGTGCTGGGAGAACAAAAAAGTAAGGAATTGCGCTTGGATCAGATGTCGAGCGTGATTTTTAATGGCACAAAAAACAAGAAACAAAGCGGACTGGCACAAGTCACGCTAACTTTTGAAAACACCAAAAACCTGCTGCCCACCGAGTACAATACGGTTTCCATCGCCCGTCTGCTTTATCGCACGGGGGAAAGTGAATATCGCCTCAATAATGTGCCTTGCCGCTTGAAAGACATTACCTCCCTCTTTTTGGATACGGGGATTGGGTCTAATTCGTATGCAATCATTGCCCTCGGTATGGTCGATGATATTTTAGCAGACAAAGACAATGCACGCCGCAAGATGTTCGAGCAAGCGGCAGGTATTTCTAAGTATAAAATTCGGAAGCGCGAAACCCTGAACAAGTTGAAAAATACGAGTGCCGATCTGGAACGGGTAGAGGATTTGTTGCACGAAATCTCGGGACAACTCGGTACGCTGGAGAAGCAAGCTAAACGGACGCGCCGCTATTTTGAGCTGAAAGAACAATATAAGACGCTGAGCATTGAATTGGCGTTGATTAAAATGCAACAGCTTAAAAACCAGCACCACAGTCTGAAAGCACAACTAGAAAAAGGAAACGATCAGTATCGAAGTCTAGCGATTGAATTGCGGCAGGTGGAAGCCAAACTGGAAGCGGAGAAGAAAGCGAATTTGGATGGTGAAAAAGCCCTTTCGGAACGGCAGCGCGATCTCAACAGCTTCGTCGGTCGGATTCGTGGCATGGAGAATGATAAGAAAATTGCGCAGCAAAAAATTAACTTTTTAGCACAAAATCAAGGGCAATTAGAAAAGCAAATCGCTTTGGCAAAGGATCGTTTATCGCAATTGGAAGCAGAAATTCTGCAATACCGAACGGACTTGAATGCGGAAAAGCGCGTGGAAGCAGAATTGGAAACGCAATTGGATGCAGCGGAGGGAGAGAAAAAGCGAATTCAAGCGCAGCACGGTAATTTACGCGACAACCGAGAAGTGGTTTTGCGACAGCAACAAAAGGCAGAGCAAGCCATTTTTGAACTCGAAAAACAACAAGCCATCAATGCCAATCAAATCAAAAGCCTCACCCAAACGATTACGCGACACCAAATGGAAATCGAGCAACGCAGCGGACAAATTGGGCAGTTGCAGCTAGAGCTCAACGACATTGCCAGCGAACAGGACGACCAGCAAACCCATTTGCAGCAACTCGAATTGGCAAAAAGAGAACGTAGCCAAAAGATAGAAGCTTTGGCAGCTAAATTGGAAGCTTTGCGCAATGAACAAAGCCGCATCAATCGGAAATTGGATGCTAAGCGCAATGAGTTTCAATTGACCAAAAGTATGATTGATAATTTTGAGGGATTCCCCGCCTCTATCCGCTTTTTGAGCAATCCTAAAAACTGGAAATCCAATGCGCCTTTACTCTCCGATTTGATCTACGTGCAGGAAGAGTATCGCGTTCCTATCGAAAATTATTTGGAAAGTGTACTCAACTATTATGTGGTACAAACGGAAGCGGACGCACTGGCAGCCATCAAATTATTGAGCAACGCACAGCAAGGAAAAGCCAATTTTTTCATCTTAGATGCCTTCCGCAATTACGCCCCTCCCATCCAATCTCAAACCAACGCCAAACCTGCGATTGAACTCGTAGAAGTGGAAGCACTTTATTACAATTTGTGTAGCTATTTATTGGAAAAAGTGGTCTTGGTGGATAAGGACGAAGCGGTGAACGATTTGAGTACTTCCGACTTCATTGTCCTGACGAAATCTGGACGTTTGACGCGACGCAAATATGTGTTATCGGGTGGTTCAGTCGGTTTGTTTGAAGGGAAAAAAATTGGTCGGAAAAAGAACTTAGAAATTTTAGCCACCGATATAAAGGCATTAGAACGACAAGCCGACCGACAGGCTTCTGAGCAATATAGCCTGAAAGATCAGCTCACCGCTTTGCAAAAGGAACAAGCGCAAGAAACGAGTATCAAGACCATCAACCACAAGATCAATCAACTGCTACAAAAGCGAGCTGCCGTAGATTCGAGACTGGAAAATTTTCAAAGCTTTCTGCAAGGCGTGGAAAGCCAAATACAGGAAGCGGAAAAACAAATTGAAGCACTAAAAGCACAAAACAAGACATTGGATGAGCAATTGGGCGAACGGCAGGAAGCTATTCAATCGGTTAAATCTGAAATTGCAAAAGCAGATGGCTCTTTCCAATCCATTGCAGAAGCACTGAGTAAAGCAAGTACAGCTTTCAACGAACAAAACATCCAATATATTCGCCAGCAGAATCGGGTCAATTCGCTACAACAAGAACTCAATTTTCGGGAAAAGCAATTGCAAGACAACGAAAGTAATTTGCAACAAAGCCAACGACAGCAAAAACAGGCGGTCGAGGAACTTGATTTGTTGAAAGAAGAAGTGATTGGTTTTGAAGAAAAGCTCTTGACTGCTTACGAAGAGAAGAAAAAACGTGCAGGTGCATTGACCGAATTTGAGCAAAGTTATTTTAAGGCTCGGGAGCGCATTAATGTATTAGAAAAAGAGCTTCGACTAAAAAATAAAACCCAGCAAGACACCCAAATTCACATCAACCAACTTAAAGAAAAATTCAGTGATGCCAAATACAAAATCAGTTCCCTCGCCCAACGTCTGCGCATCGAATTTGAAATCGACATCAACGAACTCATCAATCAGCAAAAGCCCACAACGAATGCCAAAGCCGAGGAATTACAACCCAAAGTAGATCGGCTCAAAAGTCGTCTGGATAATTACGGCGAGATCAATCCAATGGCAGTGGAAGCTTTCGACGCCATTCAAGAACGCCACGATACCATCACCCAGCAGCGCGACGATATTTTGAAAGCCAAAGACCATCTTTTGGAAACGATCAAGGAAATAGAACATACCGCCACCGCCCAATTTTTATCTGCTTTCGAGCAAACACGGGTATATTTTATTGAAGCCTTCCGCAGCCTCTTCACCGAAGATGATGTCTGCGATTTGATCCTACTCGATCCCGAAAATCCACTCGATTCTAAGATTGAAATTGTTGCCAAGCCCAAAGGTAAACGTCCACAAACGATCAGTCAGCTTTCGGGTGGCGAAAAGACCTTGACGGCGACCGCTTTGCTCTTCGCGCTCTATCTACTCAAACCTGCGCCTTTCTGTATTTTCGATGAAGTGGATGCTCCGCTTGACGATGCCAATATCGAGAAGTTCAACAATATCATTCGCAAGTTCTCCAAAGATTCGCAGTTCATCATCGTGACGCACAACAAACTGACTATGGCTGCGGTGGATACCATCTACGGAGTGCATAATCAAGGCGGCATTTCCAGTGTCTTACCCGTCGATTTCCGCGCATTGAAGCATGAGAATTATTGGGAGCAGGTGCAGGAAGCTTGATAATTTTGGTTCTTCGCAGCTTTGGTACAAGATGGCTATTGCATTAGCAAAGCCTACGATGCAACCCAATCCGAAGAATTGATCTACATTTTAAAAGTACTGAAACAACAAAAACAACTCATCCTTAATCGACTGGAAAATGAGGTAGGGAATGAACAATGAACAACACCAACGCCTTTACAATTTGTGACTTAGATACAATTTGTTGCCCCAAAATTTGTTCTTTAGGTAATAAAGTATAGATTTGATGTTGGCTACTCTTCTAAAATTGGAATTTGAACCCACTGGATCGGTAAGCCCTTAGGCTTACCGATCAGTAGTCGTTTACAACCTTAGAAGAGTAGTCTTGATGTTTATTAATCACTTGAAAATTAAAAGATTAAATATGAAAATATATTCTTTCCTATTCGCTTTGTGCTTGACATTTGGACTATCTGCTCAGGAATATGGTCGAGCTTCTTTCTATGCCGATAGCTTTCAGGGTTTGAAAACCGCTAGTGGTGAGTTGTATAGTAAGTCTGAAATGACTGCTTCTCACAACACCCTACCTTTCGGAACGATGGTACGCATCACCCGTTTGGATACGAAGAAATCCGTCGTCGTCCGTATCAATGATCGTGGCCCTTTCATCAAAGGACGCATCACCGATTTATCGAGAAAAGCGGCAGAGCAATTGGGCATTATCAGTTCGGGGGAAGTACAAGTGAAACTGGATGTCGTGGGACAAGGGAAGCCCGTCAGTGTCGCCAATAAAACCACGACTACGCCCAAAGGCGCAACGGCGGCAAAACCCAAAGCCACTACAACCGCTCAGCCTAGCACGACCAAGCGTCCTGCGGTCTACAACGATAGCAGCGTACCTAAAAAAGTGACGACTAAAAGTGTACCAAAGGCTGTACCAACACAGGCAACGACCAGCACCGCAAAAGGCAGCGATACGGATGCTGATATGGCGATTTCGGAAGCAAAATTCGTCCGAGGCAACTACAATAAATATGGACTCTACAAAATACAATTGCTGAAACCAGAAAAGAAAGGCTTTGGCGTACAAGTAGGCAGCTACAGCAGCTACGACAATGTGATGAAGCAAGTAGCAGATTTACAAGCCAAGTGGTTTGAAGATATCTTGGTCAACATCGAACCTGCCGAAGGTGGTGGCAGTAGCTACAAAGTCATTCTCGGTCAATTTGAAACCGAAGCAGCCGCTGAAAACTACAAGAAAAATCTACAACGCAAGCACGGGGTTAAAGGCTTTGTGGTTGGTTTAGAAGAAATGTAAGAGGTTTGGCTATTGGCCATAATGACATTTGTAGAAATGTTCATCTAAATTGCAAAAATAGTTGACACTCTAGTACTCAAACTGCTAATTTTTATTTTATAAAAATTAGGGGTGTATGAAGTCTCATTTACTTCAAAATAGCTTGAGTCACTGTAGGAAAATCTCGCAACAAGTATGCTCAGAAAGTCTTTTCGGACGGAAACACAAATTTTTTAAGAAAAATTTGTGTTTCCGTCCATAAAAATCTCTTAAGCATACTTGTTGCGCGATTTCAAGAACTTTACCAAGACTTGTTACGAGTATTGCTTAAAACTTCGTACACGCCTAAATAAAAATTAGCAATTTGGATGGTCCTTTTGGACAGAAACAACATCATTTCTATCCAAAGGTACTTTTGTCAGTTCTCTCAAAAAGCTTCTCAAAGCACTACTTTTCCTTATCCACAAGGCATTTTGAAACATCTAACTGCATTCCTCTATTTCAGTTTTGTTTGTACCTTTCTCACCTCTGCTCAGCAGCAAGTTCAGCAATATGTTTTATTTGACCTCAATCAGAGTAAACAACTCAATCCAGCCTATTTTTTGGATACTAAATGGTCGATTAACCTACCTGGTTTTTACAATCAATGGAACGGGACACCGCTTGCTTTGGATGAAATTGTAGCAGAAAATACGAGTGGTAGCCGCGATTGGGTGATTGCAGCACAACTCGATCAGTTGGCGCAGCAAAATGAACTACGGAATGTACTGCAAATTGGCGGACTTGGATTTACTTACCAGACTGAATCAGAGTTACAATGGTCGGTGCAGCATATCGTACACCTGGATGCGTATGTGGAATATCCCAAGTCGCTCATTCAGATGCTCTGGGAAACGCTGCCTAGTGCCGCACCCTTAGATCATCAAATGCAGGTGCTTGCATATCATGAACTTGGGGTCGCAGTTAGCAAACGACTGTCGGATGGGTTGCAAATTGGGGGACGCTTAAAGCTGCTGAACGGTATAGATCAGATCAGCACGGAACGCGCCGAGCTGCAACTAGAAGCAGCGCAACTGCAAGCCGATTATCGACTGAATACAGGCAGTTTTTTAGAACAAGATGACTTGGGTAATTTCAATTTGGATGGACTGCCACAGCGAAGTTTGAGCGATTGGTTCAGCCGTAATTTTGGGTATGCCTTCGATCTCGGTGTACAAGCACAAATGGAGCAATGGCAAATTGGTGCAAGCCTGATAGATATTGGGCAATTATTTTGGCGCAATAATATTCGCAATTATGCTTTTGAAGGTACCTTTCCTGCTACTTCCTTGACACTACTCAATGAATATTTAGCGGGTGAACGCAGTTTTGAAATGGCCACAGACAGTCTTCGACAAATCTTTGAGGTGACGGAAACCAATATCCCTTTCCGAACCACACTCGCTCCCAAATTCTACGGACATATCAGCTATTTTCCACAAGAACAATGGCAGCTATCAGCAGTCGTCTACGGAGAATGGTTTAACAATTCTTTTGCGCCTGCCCTATCGCTGAGTAGCCGTTTTCAGCCCAATTCTTTCCTACATCTGGGACTGAGCTACAATATCTACGAACAGCAATTCAACCAAATCGGCGGTAGTGTAATTTTGAACCTAAAACCCTTTCAAATCTTTGCATTGAGTAATAGCTTGACGAAATTTATCAATTGGCGAAAACACGAAGTAGTGGATGTGCAGTTTGGTATGAATTTGGTTTTTGGGGAATAAGTATACTCTCCCGAAATCGCGCAACAAGTATGCTCAAAGGATTTTTATGGACGGAAACACAAA
>JBCDKV010000216.1:0-7586 GCA_038746215.1 Bacteroidota bacterium
TATCTTCCTGTAAAACAATATTTTACGAACCTGACTTTGAAAATAATCGCTCGTTTATCTCGATAAAGTCGCTATTATTTTCTTCGCCAGAACCGCAAACTATTGATTTACAGTTCAATCCTGCTCCAAACAAGCTCTAAAGTGTCAACTACTTTTACGATTCAGATAAACATGTCAAAAGTTCTTCTAAAAAAGGAATATAAGTAGGTATTGTGAGAAAAAGAGGAAGTGTAAGAAAAGCAACTACATACAGCCTAGGTTTTGTCGGTTTTTCGAGCAATATGCTGTATAGTAAAATAACGCATCATGGTTTGAAAATATGCGTATCTAGCTAAAAAATTAGGGTTTTCTTGACAGGTTTGTTTGAAAGTGAGATGTGTTAGTAACGCACGAAAAATAAATTTACAGCGTCAGGACGAGCCAAGAAGTAATACGTTCCCTTCTATTCCAAGAGTTGATGAATGTACTTCGTTTTATCTACGTACAATAGATCATTGGTACGCAAATGCTCAAAATTCGAATTGTCTAGAGCGAGTTTTTTCATAATTGGAAAGATACAACTTTTTTGATAAGGGAATTGATTAGAGCTTGTTGCGGGCGCATCTCAAAATGTCGCAGAAAGTTTTTTTCAAAGGTAAAAAACTTTCTGCTAGTGGGATTTTAAGAGCAAGAATCGTTAAAACGTTAACGCTTCTTGCCCTTAAAAAACCCTTGGAGCATCCGAAAATCCTCCTTCATAGATTTTCGGATGCGACTGCATGAAATACAAACGAAAATTCGCCCTTTAATCAACAAAACGACATTTTGAGATGCACCCCTTGTTGCACAATCTTAAGTACTCAGTTGAATTAATTGCAAACATCCCTCAAAATCCTTGAAACTGCCCGTCCGCTTGATTCCGAATACTCGGTAATTTGATAAAATCTAAAGGAGAATCTATGACCCCGATGGTCAGGGTGTAAACATTTCGAGTGGGCTGCCAAGAAAAATTTAAGCGCCAGCAGTGCAAATTGCGCGCGAAACCGAAGGAAGGATAAGAGAAGCCTTTGTTTTTGAAATCGTAGCCAAAGTTACCGACCGAAAGACTCCAATTTTGGGAGAGCTGGATGCTACCTTGAATATTGATGTTGTGTGTCCGAACGAGCAAGGTATCGCTGCCATCTACTTGTTGCTGAAAGTCAATGGCGTAGTTGTGGGAGACGCGAAATTGCTGCAACCAATCGGCTAGGCTTTCGTAATCCTGTATACGCTCCACCGAACGATCTCGACGATCATCTGCCGTTTCGCCACCCAGTTGTGTACCTTGATTAAAGCCTGTCCCTTCTTCCGCTTCTCCTTTGAATAAATCGCGGATTTGTTTGACCGAAAGACTGGTACTCACCCTCAGATTTGCGCGATCAAACCGAAGCAGTCTGCCGCCCGTGGTATTGCGATAAAACACATCAATTTTTCTAGTACCGCTTTCGTTTAGCGCATAAGGACTCCAATTGGCGGAAAACTGCACGCTCGTAATCCCTTTGAACAATCGAGTGACACCTCGGGCGGAAATATCACTCCATTTCAAACTATCAGCGGCAAAATTGTAATTACCCCCAACGATGAAGTTGTCGAAAAGCTTTAGCTTCTTGGTCGTCGAATCTTTTTTGGAGAAGTACTTCGCTTCGTAAATATTATTCAAAGAATAGTTGAGTGCCATGCGCCGCTCTCCCCTGGGCGCACTGTATAGACTATTCTGAAAAGGCGAATAGGTACGCTCGATCACCTCATCCTCTGAAATCCGTTCGAGGTAGGATTCCTCGTAGTCAAAAGGCCCAGACGTATAATCAGGCGACCAATTCATGGAGACGGAAGGCTTCACGGTATGTCGCAAGCCCCTCAGCCAACCTCTTTTCTTTGTCCAAGTCCGATAGAGCGTAGTGTTCAAGCTGACGGATGCTGACAGTTCGTGGATACTCCTGATGCCTCGGAGCGTATCTATATCCACTTCCCCAAAACTGACAAAACGCTCGACTTCATTGAAATCTGTACTATCAATTTCGTTGAAAAAAGTATCAATCACACTGATAGGATTGTCATTGAACATTCTTTCTTGCGATTGAAAATTGATCTTATTGGTGTAATTGACACTCGGCGTGACACTGATGAACTTAAAGAGTTTCATCGAAGTATTCACGCTGGCTCTTTGCTGTCCGCCCATTTTTAGATTACGGGCAAAATTGTCGCTATCGAAAAACTGCGCCAAGGTATCCGAACCGACTACGCTCGCGCGCACCTCATTTTGATAGCGAAAGGCGATTTGTTCGTACCACTGCTCTTTCAGATTCTTGCGATTTTTCTTGTTTCTGCGTTTAAAGGGATAGATAGTCTGGGTCTGAAAGTTGAAATTGGGAAAATTGATCGTCATATTGCCAGAGCGAGCGTTCTGGGAGTGGGTAAAAGCCGCTGAAAAAGAGTAGGGCTTGCCTGGGAAAGATTGGTTTAGCGAAAAATTGGAATTGAACTGCTGGTTGAGGACACTTTCTGCATCGTTGAAATTCTGGCTTTGGTAGCTATTGAATTGGATATTGATGCTTCCTCCGATTCTTCTGGTCGGATGCGCTCCCGTCGCTTGGTTCAGGCTGGCGCGAAAAGCTAAAGAAGGACTGAAACTGATGGTCGCATCGTTGGCTTCCTCTCGCTGCCGAGCGTAGCTCAGGTTAAAATTGCCACTGTATTTGTAGCGTTTTCTAAAATTGACGCCCAAACCAACATCAAAAGTTCCTTTGACATAGAGACTGGTGCGAGCAGTCATGTCCCAATAATCATTGATAGGGAAATAGTATTGTATGTCGCGTAGCCCAAAGCCCCAAAGATCAGAATATTCATAGTTTCTAGGAAAGATCAAGCCGCCTGTATTGGCTTCCGAAGTGGGAAAAAAGCCAAATGGCAGATAAAGTGGCGTGGGAACACCCGCAATTTCCAATCTCGAAGGACCCACAATGATGAGCTTACCTGGAATGACTTTTTGCTTTTTACTCCTAATCCCAAAATGCGGTGTGGCGTGGTTACAAGTCGTAAAAATGGCATCTTCGCTATAAATGACGTCCTGCGTGACCGTGCTATCAGTATCTGGAATGGTATTTTCGGTGCGTACAAACTTAGATTTAGACCCCAACACATAAAGATTCTGCTGGGTGGTCGTCACGTCATAAATAATGCCTTTTTGGGTTTCAAAATTGTAGCGCATCCGTTTGGAGGTGAAGTCCTGCCCTTCGTCCTTAAACTGCGGAAATTGCCCAATATTGCCCGTGCTATCTATGAAGCCTTCGGCACTCACTTCATTGGTGGACCAATCCAAAATAATGAAGCCTGCTTTCAGGCTCATGGTCTCGTATTTGACTTCCGCATTGCCGTAGAGGTAGATTTTTTGATTGGCAATATCGTAGATCATTGAATCCTGCGCACTATAGTCGACGGGCGTATCGAGTGCATCTGCTGAGATAGACACGCTGTCCAATAAGCCGCCACTACTTCTACTGCTGCTGAATGGGATGGTATCGCCTCGTGCGAAAGTGGAATCAGCGGGAAAGCGGACACTCAAACTATCCAAAGTCGGGGGATTAATCGTATCTTTGGAGGAAATTTCCGTTGGAATTTGTGCAAAAAGCAAATTAGGAGCTAATCCAAACAATAACATAGTACCTACCAGCCTTAGCAATAAGGTAATATCTTGTGTTATTATTGGTTTATATATTAACATTATTTTTATTTGTCCAATTACCGAACGTTGTTTGTTGATCTATTACTGGTTTTTTAGATAATCATTGCCCCAAGCGTCGTCTTCTGAAAGGGGCGATGCCAAAAAGAATAATAGCACCAACCAATTGCAAACAACTAATAACAAGCTTTACAATATGATAAAAACGGTACTCTTCTCCTTAACGCTTTGTTTAAGCCTATTGCCGCCACTTCCGCTCTGGTTTAACCTTTCGTTGGGTAATACCATACTCGCACCTGCCGAGCCTGCAATCCCCGCTTTTCCACACGTACATACGCGCGCTTGTGCGCACCAGCACGGAGCAACGTCCATACCTTTCGGAGCAGCGATGGGCAAAGTTATTAAAGAAAGTGGAAATGACTACAAAATAAAGACCGTTGTGCTAGATGCTGGACACGGTGGCAAAGATCCGGGCTGTTCGGGCGCGAATAGTCGAGAAAAACACCTCGCGCTGGCAGTGGCAAAAGCACTACAATTACAACTGCAAAATGCCTATCCAGACTTGAACATCATTATGACCAGAGAGCGCGACGAATTTATTCCTCTACACACCAGAGCAGCCATCGCTAATCGAAACAATGCGGATTTATTCATCTCAATTCATTGCAATTACATCCCACGCTATACGGGTACGAAAGGTACGGAAACCTACGTGATGGGCTTGCACAAAGCAGAAGAAAACCTGAACGTCGCCAAACGAGAGAACGCAGCGATTCTTTATGAGGAAAATTACGAAAAAACATACGATGGTTTCGATCCCGATTCGGACGAAGGACACATCATACTTTCCATGTACCAGAGCGCATTTTTGGAACAAAGTATTTTATTTGCCTCTTTGGTGGAAGACAAATTTGCTACGGCTGCCAAGCGAAAAAGTCGGGGCGTCAAACAAGCGGGCTTTTTGGTATTGCGAGAAACTACCATGCCAAGCGTACTAGTAGAAACTGGTTTTTTGAGTAATCGGGCGGAAGAAGCGTTTTTGAAATCCAAAACCGGACAGCAAAATATCGCCAATTCTATTTTCCAAGCTTTTCGCATCTACAAAAACACCTTGGAAGACGGCGAAATCAGTCCGACCGTAGCCAATTTAAAAACCCCTATGCCCGATACCAGATCAGCAGATTTAGATCAGCAGCAACCTGCCAAACCGACCACCCCTAAAGCCAATCTACCTACTCGCATCGAAAGTACACCCACCGAGACCCAAAGTGGAAAAATCGAACGATCCAAGCCACCGTATGGGTATGCTCAAACGGAGGAAAAACCTTTAGAAACGCCTACTAATTATGATACGCCTAGTCCAAGTAAAAATACTCGTTCGGACAACACTACCACTAACAGCTACGGCGCACCAACTTCCACGAATCAGACCACGACCTCTGACAGCCCCATCTACTATCGCGTTCAACTGGCAGCTTCCAAAACTAGGCTGGATACGCGCGAAGACCGCTGGTACGATTTGCCCTATATCGTAGAAGTGATCTGGGAAAACGATATGCACAAATACCAAATTCGCAATATCCAAAGTTTTCAAGACGCGGATCGCATCCGCATCGAAATGCTGCACAAAGGATTTATGGGCGCATTTATTATCGCTTTTCAGGATGGACGAAGATTAAGTAATAAAGAGTTGAGTCGGATGGAGTAGGTACGGCGCTGTTGGCTTTTGGTGCTTGGCTTGCAAACCACTGAGGTAAATCATCAAGTTCAAGTTCAAAGAGCGAAAGGGACGAAAACCTTTTTTTGGAGATAAGTTTGTCTACTTGCTTGACATTTTACTTGAAAACAGCCTGAGTCAATGCAAGGAATTCGCGCAACAAGCATGCTCAGTAATTCTCTTCGGACGGAAACACAAATATCAACTTATTTTTCTCCAAAAAATAAGTTGATATTTGTGTCTCCGTCCATACCCCCTTTTAAG
Source organism: Bacteroidota bacterium (assembly GCA_038746215.1). Classification (GTDB taxonomy): domain Bacteria; phylum Bacteroidota; class Bacteroidia; order Chitinophagales; family Saprospiraceae; genus JAAUTG01. Next base: position 5,679 of record JBCDKV010000216.1, read on the forward strand.
CATACTTGTTGCGCGATCTTAATAGCTTGACTAGGACTTGTTCCGAGTGTTGCTCAAAACCTCGTACACAACTAATTTTTATTTCATAAAAAACAACATCATTTCTATCCGAAGGGATTTTTGATAATAAAAGAAAAAATGAAACGATATTATCCACTTTTAGCACTATTGCTGTTAGCAAACCTTGCTTGCCAAGACGTCAGCACCTACGAAACGAAAATCGCTGACTTGCAAGCGGAACTCGACTCCACCCAAGTACTGCTTGCAGATGCACAAGCTAGCACCGAACAAGACGGTAAATTTATCCATACTGTATACATTTGGATGAAAGAAGATTTAACCACAGCAGAACGCGATCAATTTGAAACCGCCGTGCAATCGCTCGGTGAAATAGAAAGTGTTAGGCAGTTCTATTGGGGTCGTCCTGCAGACAGCGAAGCACGAGCAGTGGTTGATCATTCCTACGATTATGCGCTGGCCATTCACTTCGATGACTTGGCAGGACATGATATCTACCAACCACACGAGATTCACCAAGCCTTTGTCGCTAATAATGCTGACCTATGGACGAAAGTGAAAGTGTATGATAGTTGGATGGAATGAATTGGTGGGGTAGGCTACTCTTCTAAAATTGGAATTTGAACCCACTGGATCGGTAAGCCCTTAGGATTACCGAGCCCACTGTACCTTAGAATAGTAGCAGTAGGGTATTCAAAAGATGCTATCAATCGGGCTGATGTGTAAGGAGTTTATTAGCTATCCTCCGCTCATATATCCACCATTGGAAGCCAGCTCTAGCGAGCATGAAAAGCGTAAGTGCCGCCCAAAGTCCGTGGTTTTGGAAAGGCGTTTTGAGGGCAAAATTGGCGATCAGAAAGACGGCTAGTGCTAGTAGCATACTGTTCCGCATGGCTTTAGAGGCGGTCAAACCAATATAAATACCATCCCAAAGATAGCAGGGCGTTCCTGCGATGGGAAATAGAATAATCCAAAACAGAAAAGGTCGAGTCGCAGCGATCACGTCGGTCTGATCGGTGAAAAGGTGCAAGAGTGGCGTGCTGAAAAGCCCGTAGATCAAAGCATAGAGCGTCGCTAATCCCATGCCCCAAACGAAAGATAATCGGATGGCTTGTTTGCTTTTTACTAAGGATTGGCTGCCTACATATTTGCCAACCAAGCTTTCAGAAGCATAGGCAAAACCATCAACGCCGTAGGACATCCAATTGACAAACTGCATCAAAATAACATTGGCAGCTAACACTAAATCTCCCGAAGCAGCAGATTGGCTGTAAAAAAAGGAAAAGGCAAAGGTAAGGCAAGCCGTACGAATGAAAATGTCTCGGTTGATGAGTAGAAAACTACGTACTCTTTCCCACATTAGCAGAGCGGTTCGATTGAGGTATTGCCAGTAGCTGCGATATTTGAAGAAGAAAAGCAGGATAGCTAGACTCAGACCAATGTATTGTGCAATGACAGTACTCCAAGCTACGCCATCGACCTCCATGCCAAAGTGAAAAACCAATAAGAAATTGAGGGCTACGTTGCTAATATTGACAACGACGGTGATGAGTAGTGGAAAAATAGCGTTTTGCATACCAAAAAACCAACCTAGAAAAGCGTATAAACCCAAAGAAGCAGGTGCTGCCCAAACTCGGATGTAAAAGTATTCAGCGACCAATGGGAGTTGTTCTTCTGAGACATTCATAAAGTAAAACGCAGCCTCTCCAATCGGATATTGTAGCAACAAAATCAGGGCAGCAATACCGCCTACCACCAAAAAAGCCCGTCCAAGGGTCTGAATAATTTCCGCTTGGTCTGCCTTTCCGTAGGCTTGGGCAGTGATACCCGTCGTTCCCATACGGAGAAAGCCAAAATTCCAATAAACAAAATTGAAAATCATCGCTCCCA
>JBCDKV010000217.1:0-7581 GCA_038746215.1 Bacteroidota bacterium
CAAGAAAGCGGAAAGCGTGAAGCAAGCCGCCATTGAGCAACTCGAAAACTACTTGCAGCAAGATGATTTTCTGAGTAAATTGGATAAGCTCAAAGCCTTTGTGGTCGTATTTGTGGGCTATAAAGGAGAGATTGTGGAAGTACGATAGCGAAATTTTATTTCATCGTTACTAAGCTCGACTTTAGCAGTTTGGCATTTAGCTATTGGCTGATATTGCGCAGTTTGAATACAGTGGATTTATTTACGCTTGATCGAAAAGCAGGAGTGTGATTGTATCTATCGTACTGATTTATAATTGCTTGCGAACCAATCCAACAGCTAATAATGCGAATAACGACCGTGCAGATTTCATTTTTCTTGACATTTGAATCAGATATAGTTCAGGTCAATATCCGCAAATTGAGCAACAAGTATGCTCTGTAATTCTCTTCGGACGGAAACACAAATTTCAACTTATTTTTCTCTAAAAAATAAGTTGAAATTTGTGTTTCCGTCCGAAGAGAATTACGGAGCATACTTGTTGCTCAATTTGCGGATGTTGACCTGAACTACATCTGAGGCAATTGTCAAGAAAAATGAGATCTACACAGTCGTTATTCACATTAAATATTATTGAGCTTTCACTTAATTCAAATCGCTATGAAAAAACACTTACTACTTTTTGTATCATTTATTTTATTGAGTTTATGGGTTGCTGCTCAGCCAGAGGAAGAGCAAAGTATCTTCGATTACCTTTCGGGTGAACCCGTCGTGCAACTCACCATATCTGCCAACTTTGATTCTATCATTGCCAACAAATATCAGTCTGCCTATTGGGATGCTACTTTGCAGATGAAAAATGACGAACAGGTTTGGGACATCAAAATTAAGACTAGAGGGCGATTTAGAAGAAGAATCTGCGAATTTCCACCCATCAAATTGGAGTTCGTTAAGCAAGATTTGAGGGACAAAGGGCTGAATACGCACGATGATTTAAAGCTAGTCACGCATTGCCTGAATAATTCCATCAGCGATAATTTTGTGTTGCGCGAAGCATTGGCATACGATTTGTACCGAGAATTAACACCGATGAGTTTTAGGTATCAAATCATAAAAGTTACCTATATCAATACGGGTAAAAAACGCTACAAAATCAAGCGTTATGGTATCCTCATTGAAGACGAAAAAGATGTTGCAAAGCGTTTGGAAGGCGTTACGAGGGATACTTTTGGTTTAGCTTGGAACAACATACAAGCCAAAAGCGTAGAATTAGCGGCGAGCTATCAGTATATGATCGGCAATACCGATTGGAGTATACCGATGCAACGCAATTTGAAATTTATCCATAGAGTAGACTCAGACGAGTGGCTCGCTATCCCCTATGACTTTGACATGTCAGGACTTGTGAGTCCAACCTACGGTATTCCCAATCCAGATTTACCAATCTCTAGTTTGAAAGAACGCTATTATCAAGGGGAACAAATGCCTTCTGCGGAAACCATAGCATTGCTGAAAGCCAAAAAATCAGCTATTTTGAAGCGATGTAAAGATTTCAAAGTATTAAGTGCTACGCATCGTTCTGAAGTATACGATTTCTTGGATAGTTTCTTCGAGGATTTGGAAGCGGGAACTGCTTTTTTGAATGAGCAAGAATGATTTTTTATTGGTAAATGTTTGAGTGTTTGAATGTTCGAGGCAAAGAATGTTTGATTGCTTGAATGTTAGACGTAGTATTACGTAGCGTTTCCAGTCGTTCTACAATGAAACCCTAAGCGCACATAGCTTTAGAGCGCAAGTGTCAAGTGCAAGGGGCGACAGGTACAAAAACTTTGTTTTTTTTTGCAACCTTATGTAAACATAGAGTATGTGTCCATGAAGCCATGCAAGCATGAAGCCATAAAACCCTATCTTTGCGACCACAATAACATATCAAGTGTATGATGATTCGTTTTTTTCTACTTTTTTTCTTGTTGGCTAGTGGCTACCAGATGAGCCATGCGCAGATTATCGTGAGAGAGCCAGCGACGGTTTCACAAATGTTGAATCGTTACACCGAAATCAATAAGCGTACGACCCGCATTAAGGGCTACCGTATTTTAATCTACTCGACGCGCGACCGAGGTCGTATGGAACGCACACTGCGTGATTTCCAATACCAGTATCCCAATGTTGGTGTGGATTGGGTACACGACAGACCTGATTATAAAGTGCGAGCTGGTGCTTTTGAGAGCAAATCGGACGCTCGACGATTGTTGTATATTATCCGACAAGACTATCCGAATGCTTCGATTATGACGGATACTAAAATGAATCCTGGTGAATTGATTTTTTAGTACCTCTTGGATGGCTAATGATTGGATGTAGGGTGTCTAAAAATATATAAGCTGGGTGTAAGGTTTTCTCAACATTTTACTTTGGAAACAGTCCGAGTCAATGTAAGAAATTCGCGCAACAAGTATGCTCAGTAAATCCCTTCGGACGGAAACACAAATTTTTTAAGCATACTTGTTGCGCGATCTCAGGAATGCTACTATGATTTATTCCAAGTATTGCTCAAAACTTTGTTCATCGTACACCTCTAATTGATACTAACTTAGATACTGAATTCTCTATGATTTATATGTTATAATCTATTGAAGGACTTTAAAAAGAAAAGGGACTCGGCTACCATTCTAAGGGCTTACCGATCCAATGGGTTCAAATTCCAATCTTAGAAGAGTAGTCAGGGACTCTTCGAATAATTAAAAAGCCATAAAAGGAAGTATATTAAATGAGTGTAACGCGTAGTTTAACGGGTGGTGGAGCAAAAAAGAAAATTGATTGGATACTTTTCTCCATGTATTTGGGACTGGTAGCACTGGGCTGTGTCAGTATTTACAGTGCAACGGTAGGTGAGGATTTGGGTGGACTAAGCGAACTGTGGGCAACACCAGCGGGTAAGCAGATTATTTGGGTGGGTATCTCTTTAGTGGCTATGTTCGTCATTCAGTTTCTGCCAGGCGATTTTTGGGAACGTTTTGCTTTCGTCATTTATATTGTATCCATCATTTTACTGATTTTGGTACTTTTTTTTGGTAGTGAGATAAAGGGCGCAAGGTCTTGGTTTAGGATTGGAAGTTTTGGCTTTCAGCCTTCCGAAGTCGCCAAATTTGCTTGCTGTCTAGCGATTGCTAGCTTTCTCAATAATTACCGCACAGATATTAGCAAGACTAGATTTTTACTGGCAGTAGTTGGTCTGATAGTTGTGCCTATTCTACTTATTTTGCAACAGCCAGATGCTGGTTCGGCACTGATTTTCACTTCTTTTGTCATCCTGTTTTACCGAGCGGGTATGTCTCCGACTTATATTTACATTGGACTGTACCTAGCTGCCATATTTTTGTTGGCGGTTGCTGTAGACGAGGTTTTGTATGTCATTTTGGGCTTACTGATCGTTGGAAGTTTAATTTTTTTGAGCCAATTTAAGAAACAATTCTATTTTATCGCATTCGGTATTTTGTTGGGTGTTGTTTCTTTTGTCTCACTTTCGCCAAGAGCATTAGGCGAGCCGATTGATAATACCTCAAAATTTGTACTGGTCTCTAACGCACTTGTTTTTGTAGGTCTGGCAGTCTATCATTACCTGAACAAAAAACAGCGGGTAGTTAGCTTTTTGACGCTTGTTTTGCTAGTCAGTTCTGGTATCGCTTTCTCGACTAGCTATGCGTTCAATAATTTTTTAGAATCGCACCAGCAAGATAGGTTGAATATGTGGTTGCGACCAGATCGCTGCGATCCCAGTGGTCCCATCTATAACCTGAACCAGTCTAGACTTGCCATCGGCTCGGGAGGCTTCAAAGGAAAGGGACTTTTTGAAGGCACACTCACCAAACTGGATTATGTGCCAGAACAATCCACCGATTTCATTTTCAGCGTGATCGGAGAGGAGCATGGTTTCATCGGGAGCATCGTATTGATTGGCTTATTTTCGCTATTTTTCACCAGAATTATACAGTTGGCAGAACGGCAACGCTCCAATTTCAGTCGTTTCTACGCCTACGGTGTACTGGGGATTTTCTTTGTTCATTTCTTTATCAACGTCGGGATGACGATGGGATTAATGCCAATCATTGGTATTCCCTTGCCATTCATCAGTAAGGGTGGCTCTTCGCTGCTCGGGTTCACGATTATGATTGGGGTTTTACTCAGTCTGGATAGTAGGCGCTATTTCATGCGATAAAAATCTTTCCGTTCCACCACTCCTTTTCTATGATTGCCTCATTTTTTAGGTAAAAATCAAGGGCAGGTTCGTTCCAATCCAGTACTTGCCACTTCATCAATTTGCATCCTTTGGATTTAGCCACTTCTAGGGTAGCATCAAAAAGCAATTGCCCAATACCCAGCCGACGATGCGTTTCCAATACCACGAAATCCTCCAAATAGAGCATTCGCCCTTTCCAAGTCGAATAGCTCAGATAGTACAATGTCATACCAACTATCTCGCCATTCACTTCTGCTACGATGGACTCAAATACGCCTTGCGTCCAATTTTCTTCGTAATCGTTGAGACTCGCTACAAATTCTGCCTCCGCTTTTTCGTAGACGGCTAATGCCCTGACTAAATCATGTACGGCTTTTAAATCTTTCCTTTCTGCTTTACGAATCGTAATACTCATATATATGGTGACAAAAATGCTAGTTTTCAGAATAGTTCGGTGTCATTTGCATTAAACAATGCTCATTGCGAGCTTGTTTTATTCAAGACTTATGGACAAGACAAGTTTGTCTAAGAGCATGTTTGGAGCATAATTTTCCTAGAAACCAACATTTTACGAACTGGACTACTTGAAAAATAAACTCCGTATCCAGATATGCAGTTGATTTTTCATCTTGTCAGAACCGCAAACTGCTGATTTCTAGTTCAATCCTGCTCCAAACATACTCTAAAGCTATTTATTCGCGATGGCGCAAATACTAAAAGGCGAGACAAATGAAAAATATTTTGCTTTTTGTATGATACTTAATATTATCTAAGTTTAGCAAAATCTACGCTGAGATGATTACTATAATTCTTAAGGGAATTTGTAAAATGTAATCTGCCCATTTTACTCGTTCTTTTTCCTTTATTCTGCGTTAAATACGCTGTTTATGCCACTGGCATAAGCTAACTCAGATAGCTATGGCTATGCCTACGTTTTTTGCCTTGATTAAAGAAAAAATAACTTCGCAAAATTTGGGCAGCTTATTTTCTACAAATTCCCTAAATTGTGCCACATTTAATTTATTCCTATATCTAAAATAGAAAATCATGGTTGACAGAAGTATCAAAGTGGAAATTGTGAAGTTTAACAGTGGAACGGTGACAATAAAATTGATGAGTTTAAACCGCAAGATGCCTGTAAAGAAAGACGTATTCTTACAAAACGTAGAGAATGGCACTTATAACGTCATCAATCCGCACGTATTAGAGGAGATAAAGGCGTAGGTGAGGTGTATAAATAAAAATTAGGCGTGTACGAAGTTTTGAGTAATGCTTGGGATAAATCCTAGTAGTGTTCCTGAGATTGCCCAACAAGTATGTTATGCTCAATATCTTGCATGGACTCAGGTTGTTTTCAAGTGAAATACTAAGAAAAATGAGACTTCGTACACGCTCAAATAAAAATGAGTTTGTTCTTAAACGATTCTTTGGAAAATAAATCATCTAAAAACAAACTCATTGACGCCTGCTTAGCTACTCAAAGGTGAAATCACCATTTCTACACAACCTAAGCCTTTGCTTTAGCTTTCTTTGACTCTCCATTTTTCTGGCTAGGTGCTACTTCTAGAGGTGCACCAGTAATCTTACTTTTGATCTTTAGCTCTATTTCATTTGCCACTTCTGGATTATCTCGTAAGAAAAGTTTCGCGCCTTCACGTCCTTGTGCAATCTTAGCACCACCATAGCTATACCAAGAACCGCTTTTGCCTACAATATCGTGTTCTACACCTAAATCAACGATTTCACCTGTCTTGGAAATCCCCTCTCCGTACATAATATCGAACTCTGCGATGCGGAAAGGTGGTGCTAGCTTGTTTTTCACAATTTTTACTTTCACGTGATTTCCTACTACATTTCCTTCTTTGTCTTTGATCGCTGCTCCTGTTCTGCGTATATCCAAACGCTGAGACGCATAGAACTTCAAAGCATTACCACCCGTGGTCGTTTCTGGATTTCCAAACATCACTCCAATCTTTTCGCGCAATTGGTTGATGAAAATACAACAACAGCCCGTTTTTCCGATGGCTGCCGTTAATTTACGCATTGCTTGCGACATCAATCGAGCTTGTAATCCCATCTTAGAATCCCCCATTTCTCCCTCTAGCTCACTTCTAGGTACGAGTGCCGCCACGGAATCAATGACGATGATGTCAATAGCACCCGAACGAATTAGATTTTCTGTAATTTCAAGTGCTTGCTCACCGCTATCGGGCTGAGAAATCAGCAATTCGTTGATATTAACACCGAGTGCCTCTGCGTAGGTACGATCAAAGGCGTGCTCTGCATCTATGAATGCTGCAATACCGCCATTTTTCTGACATTCTGCAATAGCGTGGATGGCAAGTGTGGTTTTACCCGAAGATTCAGGTCCATAAATTTCTACCACTCTACCTTTCGGAAATCCGTTAATTCCTAGTCCAATATCGAGACCTAAAGAACCAGAAGGTATAGTCTCCACCTCCGCTACTTTGCTATCACCCAAGCGCATGATCGTTCCTTTCCCATAGGTTTTTTCTAAACGATCTACGGTCAGTTCGAGGGCTTTCAATTTCGCCTCTCTTTCTTTATTACTAGATGCTTTGTTATTAGATGCCATGAATAAAATTTGATTTTGAAACTTATTTGTTGATAAGACACTACAAATTTAAAATAAAAGTTTAAATAAAGCAAGTTTTTAAAACATTTAAAACAATTTTTTATTTAAAAAATCACTTTTTTCAACTAAACTAGAAATAAATCTGCCCAAAATCACACGTATTATCCAATTTTGTGTTCATTAGATAAATGTTGATTCAATGATTTGAGATGATGCTTTCAATCATCACGATCAAAGGCTACAATTATTTACTTCAAACTACAAATTATGAGTGATTCAAAAAAAAATAATGGGCTTTTTTGGCTGGGGCTGGGCATTGGTGTAGTTGCTGGCTACCTACTCAATTCTGATAGAGGTCGCAGAATACAGCAGGATGCTTCCGAAAAAGCAAAAGTGTACGGTCAGCAAATTAAGGAAACTGGACAACAGCAAGTCGACCAATTGACACAAAATGTAAACAAATGGGTTCAAAAAGGTCAATTTTACGCAAAAGATTTACAAACCCTTACTAAAAGCAGCGTAGATAAAATCAATCCAATGTCAATATCGGCGGAAGAAAATGCTTTTGAACGCGGCGCACGCAAAGCCAAAGCTGCTATCGAGTTGCAAGAGCAGCAAATTGAGCAAGCCATAGAAAAGGGAACGCTATGATGGAACAACAAGAACAGAATGATCAGACAGACTTTTTGGAAGAAGTAGGCAAGCTAAACGTCTACGCACAATCTTATCTGAATGATCGGGTAGAATACGTAAAAATCAGAGTGGC
>JBCDKV010000218.1:0-7550 GCA_038746215.1 Bacteroidota bacterium
GACAAACGAAGCGACAGAAGATATTGGCGTATCGGAAACGACGGAAGTACTTGACAGCACGATAAAAGATGAATTGGTATGGTCTTCAGATCCAACTGTGAAAACAACGGAAGAAATACCATCTACGGACACACCAGCACCGACACCCAAATCAGAAGCAGTCATACACAAATATGTAGATCGCTGTTACGTCGGCGTAACGCACAAAGGTAAAAAGATCAGCAATGTCTCTATTTATATTGATGGCAAAGAAGTTCAGACAGCAAATCACCGCCTGAGTCTGCCAGTTGGCAAGCATTGGATGATACTAAAAAAAGGGAACAAGTTCTATAGAGAAAAAATTGAAATAAGGGATGGTTCTAGCGTGAAGCCAACCTTCATGGTTGAGTGGGAAGAATTTGAAGAAAAAGCATACGAGCTAAATGCAGATCAGGTAAAGATAACTTCTGATATTCGATGATATATCGAATGATATTTTCAATTTCAAACTTACGCTTTCAAAGTAAATTGTCAAACAAACAGAATAGATTAGCCTCCTTTTGAAACCATAAAATAAGTCATAGCAATTAAATTACCTATCATAACATGAAACAAACCATATTATTATCCTTATTGTGTTTACTCTACTTCAACACCACCGCCCAAAACGAGAATATCAGAATATTGGTATTTCCCTTTGAAGTATCGGATGAAGTACTAGACACGACACTCGCAGTGAAAGTCCCCGACAAATTGCAAGAGGCACTGGAGCGAGATTTCCTTTTTGTCAATACTGACGATGGCACACGATACATCATCCAAGATTGGGTGTATGACAATGAGCCAGAAATAGCGAAAGATGACCTTGCGATGCTAGAAGTACTAAAACTCAGAGCACCCAACTACTACATTACAGGTAAAATATACGAAGATCAACTGACCGTTAAAGTACAAACTTATCCAGAGAATGAGCTTGCTGGAACATTCAGCGAAAAATGGAATCTTTCTAAGACTGGATTGGCTTACGAAACCGTAGAAACGATTGCAGATCGGGTTTGGGGTAAGTTGGAAAACACCTACGGTGCGTCCGAATTTAGTGCGCGTTTGATTCTAAAATCGAAAGCACCCGAAGCCATCATCAGCCTGAACAGAGATGAGTTGGGTAAAATTGGCAAAAAAGAGAAACTTCCCATCCGAAGTAAGCGTCCCGTCCGAATCAAAGTGGGAGTACAGAGCGAAGTTTTTCAGTTGGACGATTACGCTATCAATCAAATACGAATCAAACCGGATGCTGATGGCGGCTACAAAATCAACCGTATTGCTTTTGCGGCGCAACTCACTGGCGGTTTGAATAATTTAGATACCGATATTTCCTATTCCACAGATGCTGCGCTACGGTTTTTATTCCGCAAAGGATTTTCACTGGGACTTCAAATACAGTACTATTATTTACTGCATCGCTACGAGTATCCAACCCTAGAAGGTCTAGCACCAAAAACGCTGGAGCAGAAAGATTACTTACTCAACTTTGGTATATTGGGCATGTATGAACGTTATCTTTCTCCCGCTAGGATAATTTGGAATGCAGAAGCTTACACCATTCTATTTCCTGAATTTGGCGGAGGCATCCGATTGGGGATTGCGCACGAGTCCTTGCCTTTTCTCCAAGTAAAAGTAGGCTATCAGTGGTTCGAAGCCACGACAGATCAGGCAATTTTCAACCCTTTTGGCGATGCGGACTTTGAACCTACGACCAATACCTTCAAGGGCGTTTTTGTTGGACTGGGTTTGCAGCACTATTTTTAATCATAGCCAAACAAGAAGTCGCACGCAAAGTATTCATTATCAAATTTTTGCAAAAAATAAACACTGATTACCTATTATCAAATTAATCATATAAACACACCATTGTAAATGAAAAACCTCTTATTCATAGTACTCGCCACAGTAGTACTAAGTGCTTGTAATTCCGAAAACGAAGAACTTCCAACTACAACAGGAAATGGTATTTTTCCTGAAACCCAAATACTGGAAATTGATACACTTAGTGGACCTTTCAATTTTCCTACTTTCGATTTGAACGATCCTGATCTACCTGATCATCTTTATATCGCCGTATTTGACGAACCCATCGTGGTGGAGAATAGACAGATCAAAAATAAAGATGCCATCATTTGGGAATGGAATTTTTCTATGGAACAAGTAGGTTTAGTTACCTTCAACGATGGCAACTCAATAGATTCTACCTATATATTATCTGAACTCACTTGTGGTGATGTCCCTGTCTTGTATTGGGCAGCTTGGGCTTGGGATGAAAACATTCAATACATCACCCACGCTACGGTTCAGCATGCTTTTCGTGTCGTACCAGATCAATTACCCAGCCTGATTATAGAACAAATAGATTTGGTGGGGGAAGCTAGTCCTGACGGCTATCTTCAAGCAGGAGAGCAAATTACTTTGAAAGCAGTCGTAAAAAACGAAGGTCAACAAGCAGCAGAGGCAATTACCGCAACACTCTACAGCAATGAGCAAGCACGTATTGTTGACTTACCAATATCGCACGAAATTTCGTCTATTGAGGGTGGTGGGTTCAAAGACGTGTACTTTACCTTCAAATTACCAAATGGACTTGGAATAGAGGAAATACTGGATGTCAATATCGATCTGAAATACAGTGATTGCTTATCGAGTCCTCCTGTAGAGCATCAACTCACCATTACTGGTCGGCAGATTTGTCTGAACAGAATTACGTTAGTAGAAATTCGGTCTAGTCCACCCGAAGGTGCTCCGTACTGGGATCATTGGCTACAAATTGGCTACTGGAATCCAGACCCCTATTACCTGCTTTCAGAAGAGGATAATGATCTTGATTTGATTCGGTCAGAAGTCCTCCAAGAAGTTCCAGTGAACAACCCACTAGAAAAGGTCTGGTCGCCTTTAGATCCTTGCAAATCCTTAAAGTTGGATAAGATTTATACCATTCAAGTGTACGATAAAGACTACAACAGTGATCTCATTGATAATGCAGACGACTACATTGGTGATGTGCAATTTGTGCCAAAAGATTTTTTAGATACCAACGAATCGACACGTATTTTAGAGTCATCGAGCATTGTTGTTAAATTAGAATTGGTCTGGCAATGATTATCTATCTCCAAACCAGTTCAAGTTGCAACCAAATAGAACTTGAGCGAATAATTTCTACATCATTCGCATCTTCTAACAGCTTCATTGGCGAAAGTAATACATCACCAATGAGATCATCTGGATCAGTTGTATCTGGATCGTTATCAAAAACTTTTATGGCGTAGTCTCTGTCCAAATTCAACGGAAGCGTAGGATTTAAAATCGCCCAAGCTACATTAGGATTATTACTGTCTACATCGCTGAGTGCCGAAGAAAGATAAAGGGTATCCGCTACATTGGTTGTCAGCACAAAATAAGGATCAGGATTAGAGTAGGGTAACACCTTGAACGGGTCCCACACACTCCAAGGATCGGGATTTGAGCTGATTTTCAATAGTTTTACTCGCTTCAGATAGAGCTGTCGTCCATTAATCACTATTGGGTGGTATTGTACGGGTTCAACTACACATTCACTATGTCTAACCTGAATATTTAGTAACAAGCTATCGCCAAATGACAAGTTTTCAGGAAGCGTGATCGGAAAAGTGATCACCGTCATAGCATTGGGTGCTATCATCGGTATAAGATGCGTAGCGGGCAAGCCTACCATATCAGGATGGCTAATCTCAAGATAAACTGCTTCTGCCTTTTGACTACCAATATTCTCTAGAAAAACGTTCAATTGTAATTCTTCACCAGCAGTAAATAAGCCATCTTGGTTGGATTCAAATGCTATCTTTTCTATCGCTATTTTTGCGCTTGACACTGGCTGAAACGCAAATGTCTGAGGTGAGGTAGAATGACTAATATATTCATCTCGCCACGCCCAAGCTGCCCAGAATAGGGAGTCTGTAGTAGCACAAGCTATGTTTTCAGCGGTGTACGTTGTGTCATCAATCGTACCATCTCCAAAATCTACAGTCTGTAAAGCCGCCTTTCCTGAATGCCAATGCCAAACTAGCGATCCTGTATTGACGATCTCCCCATCTTTCACAATAGGTGCTTCTTCAAATATCCCAATATAGAGCCTCTCCAAGGGTACTTCGCTGATGTCAAAAGTGGGTAGGCCAGCTTCGTCAGGGGCATATTGTACATCCAGCGGCTGCGTATTGGGAAAGAGCTGATTTGTGGAATAAATAATGATTTCTTTTTCGCAATTGCTTAACGCAAAACAAGTTACTATCAATAGAATTAGAACGGATGTTTTCATAGTAAAAGGTGATTTAATGCAATCTTAGAAAACACAAGAGGTTTTGTGATTGCTTGGTAATTTGATTAAATTAAAGGTGCTGCTGCTGCAATCAAGCTTTGCAAAGAACACCAATATTTGTCAAATAAAAGTGCTTGATCTTGCTTTAAAATCTCTTGAACTGGGGATTCGCTACGAGATAATCCAAATAAGTAAGGTGCAAATTGCATCTTTCCATTTGGAAGATGTCCATCCACAACTAGATAATACCCTTGCGGGAAGTGTCGATATGTGAATATTTCTAAAGCTGCACTCGATGTTTTGGAGGTATTGTACTGCTGGGAAACAAATTTCAGTTCTTTGACAATAGTGTCCATACTTTGCAAGCTATATTTTTCTTGTTCCAATGCACTCGATCTATCATCGAAGTAAATAGAGGTCTTGTCCCAATTCGGATCGAGCATATAAGCACGCACACGCACTCCCTTATCTAATAATCCACTGATATGCACCCCAAAATCGGACATCTTTTTTCCTGTGAAATAGCTAGCAAATTGTCTAAGCCGAACGCCAAAAAAAATGACTTCTTCGGTAGCATCCTGCATAAAAGCTACTTTCTCCTCCAAAGATAGTCTGCCTGCGGAATAGACTTTCACATTATTAATTTGTTCTGCTACCTCCTCAATCAATCCATTACGTGTGATGCGTCTGAGGACTATATTGGGATCATCACTTTTGATATAACTTCCATCTTCTTCATCGTAGTAGTACCCCAATTCCACTCTAATGATTTCATCTAAGCCGTCTCGTATTTTTTGTAGCGAACTCAGGCTTCCCTTCTCTTTTTGATTGAGGACAACATTGAATAGCGATGGCGATACTTTGTAACCAACCCACTCCAAACGCTCAACTATCGCCTGTTGGGTATAAGTCGTGCGCGGATTGATTTGTAGTAGCTCAGTAGCTGCTTTTATTGTTTTTCTCAGTTGATCGCTTCGTTTCATACTGTAAATTTCTCTTTTTTACGAAAAAAAAAAAACAAAATGTTGATTACCTCAATATTATTTATTTTTGGATGTTTTAATACAATAAGCACCAAGCTTTACTGAAATAGAGCTTGCTTACTCATACTTCATCCAATCACACATATGCTAAAAAATGAGAAACCAATACTTTCTATTGCTCATAATACTAATTACAGTTTTAGCCTGTAAAGAAGAAGAATTACCTCCAGTATTTCCGAACGAAAACCTATTATTCACAAGTTCGCTACCCTTACCAATTGAGCTAGCTATAGATACACTGGGTCTACCTAATTTTGATGTTAATGCAGTGGAAAATGCTATTTTTTGTATTGCGATTAGTGAGGAAAAACTAGTGGCGGACGATATAGAAATCCAAAACCAAGATGCCATCATTTGGACTTGGCACAATAGCGGCGAGAACAACACATCAATTAAGTTGACGGACGGTGTATTTTCAGACAGCACGGTCTTTAGCAGCAATGATATTATTTGCCAACTACAAAGCTATAACCAGCTTTATTGGGCAGCTTGGGCATGGAATCCAGACGGTACAGCGATTTCTCATGCTACGCCTTCACAAGGAATTTTCTTCAACAACCGACCAGCAACACTTTTTAATCTCGAAAAAATAAGTGTTACGGACACAGATGGTGATACTTACATCAAAGCGGGTGAAGTAATTACTTATAAGATTACACTCAATTATCAAGGTAATTTTCCGCTAAATAATTTAGTGGCAACTTTGAGCGCGTCCAATATCGTTGAACTACCGCTCACCGTCCGAGTGAATAGCACCACTTCAGGAAAAGTAGATCTGAGCTATGTTTTTTCACTACCGAATGACGCTATTTTTAAGGATACAATACCGCTGAGTCTTGATCTAGCTTTCAATGACTGCTTTGACCAACAATTAAATCTAGGCGTAGCAACTACGGGCAGAGATGTCTGTCTCAAATCTATGACCCTCAAGAAAATCTACAGCAATCCGCCACCTGGACAAGATGCTTGGGATGATATTTGTGGTATTATTCCGTATTTTGGAATATTCAGAAATCCCGATCCATGCTACACCTTAAGTTCCGAAAGCATACCCAATATTTACTCCAATTGTCCTAGTGAAACTTCAGGAGAGCTAGAAGACGTAGACCCTACATGTCCCGACGCACAGTGGCCTGCTTTTGTTCCTTGTGTTCCTCTAGTCTTAAATGAATTTTATACGGTGCGAGTGCTAGACGAAAACCCTCCTGCTTGTGAAGATAATGAATCCATAGGCCAAATAGGATTTTATCCTCGCTATTTCCTAGATTCTACGCTGACCTTTCAAACCGTCAATTCAACAACAATTCAAATTATGCTAGAGCTAGCTTGGGAATAAAGCTTGCATCAATAGATGAGATTAGAGCTTGTTTGGAGCAGGATTGAACTGTAAATCAGTAGTTTACGGTTCTGGCGAAGAAAATAATGGCGACTTTATTGAGATGAACGAGCGATCCTTTAGGTAAATATTCAGTGAATATTTAAGCGAGAGAACCGCTTCGCGGATGGGTTAGCAGCGATTATTTTTAAAGTCAGGTTCGGAAAATATTGGTTTACAGGAAGATAGTGCTCCAAACATGCTCTTAATAAACTGACTAGAGGCCATTGGGGGATCGAAAATCACTTACATTGGCATTAGATACTACCTTTTCAGAGGATGCCTGTAGAGCTAGAACTGGACACGTCGCTGAAAACTTAAACATTATGAGAAAAATTGCACTACACAGATTGGCTCAAAACCAAACTAAAGGCAGCTTAAAGAAAAAACGGTTCAGAGCCCCTCTCAATCAGCGTTTTTGGGAGGATATTCTTGACTTGTAGTTTTCATGCGTTTGCCCTAATTATCTTAAAGAATTTAATGCTGCCATCAGAGCTAGAATAAGTCGATTGGTTCGTAAGGGATTATCTTTTTTAAGCTTGACAAGTGGCATAATTTAGCTATCAGTTGGCTCTTTTGACAAGTCAACCTCAAACGAGCGGAGCATTACATTTCATACAACACCATCCGAGTTCGCTAAACAATAACGAAACCCATGAACAACATAAAAATCCTAATTGTAGAGGACGAAATGATTATCGCCGCAAAGATTTCCTTGCACTTGGAGCAGTTAGGTTACGAAGTCGCGGGCATTATTCCAAGAGGCGAAGAGGCAGTGGTACATTGCCGAGAAAATGCACCTGATATTTTGCTA
>JBCDKV010000219.1:0-7526 GCA_038746215.1 Bacteroidota bacterium
ACAATCTAACCATTGATCTAATTTATGGCAGTCCGACCACGAGCAACGAAATTTGGCAACAAAATATCCAGCAAGCACTGGATTTGGGCGTTCAGCACTTGTCTTGCTATTGCTTAACGGTTGAGCCACAAACGGCTTTGGAGCATTTCGTAAAAAAAGGCAAAGTGCAAGCTGTAGATGATGATAAGGCTAACGAACAGTTTGAAATATTGATGACGGAACTGGAAGCGAATGGATTCGTCCATTACGAAATTTCCAACTTTGCCAAAGCGGGCTTTTTTGCCCAACACAATTCTAATTACTGGCTGGGCGTACCTTATTTGGGCATTGGTCCTTCTGCGCATTCTTTCAATGGGAAAAGTCGGCAGTGGAACATCGCCCACAACACTAAATACCTCAAAGCACTGGCGAAAGATGAAGTCCCTTATGAGCGCGAAGTCCTCGATACCGAACAGCGTTACAACGAGTACGTGCTGACCCGACTACGCACGATTTGGGGTTGTGAACGTTCAACGATATTGGCTTTTGGCGAACCATACTGGCGACATTTTCAACGAGAAATTAGCGTCTTTCTCAAAAATGGGACGGTTGTTAAAGATGGTGAGGTGTATCGGCTAAGTAGATCGGGGAAAATGATGGCGGACGGTATTGCAATGGAGTTGTTTTGGGGTTAATCACTTGTTTTCAGCGACCAATAAAATTCAACAACTGTTGCTCTACTAAGAATATAGCGGCGAAAATACCCAGGGCAACCACAATGCGTAGCCATTTTTTCTGCTTTAACTTGGGCGGAACAATTTGTTTCTGAACCAAGGCTTGAAATGCTTGTACAACTTGTTTTTTATTGAAATAAAGTACGTAGATCAAAGCCGTTAGATACATAATAGCACTAGTAGTCGCGCCCCAAGATACATCAAAAGCGATATCTACTACGATGATATTCAGCAGAATCGGTAGAAGTATCGCAATCCCGAGTAGTTTTGTCCGCTCGAATAATAAAAGGAATGCACCTATCAATTGACTAATCCCGATAAAGAAAATGTAGCCTTCGGAAAAACCAAAAAACGTCCAAGCTAAATCGTAGGCGGTCACTTCATCCAGCGGAATATTTGCAATTTCTGCAGGTAATTTACCCCGTCGATAGAATTGTCCTCCTATAATTTTTCCACTACCATACAAACTAAGTTTCACCCATACGTAGATACGGGCCGCTAATTCAAAATATGCTTTCATTACGTTTGTTTTAAAAATGAATACATTGCCTTTTGCTCGTATTTTCTAGCATAATCCAGTGCCGTGCGTTGCTTATCATTGCGTAAATTCTTGTCCGCCCCTTTGGCAATCAACAGCTTGGCTATATCCAAGCGACCGTATTTGGCAGCGTACATCAATGCTGATTTGCCATTGCTCATTCGATTAGGATCGGCTTGCTGTGCTAGCAACCAACGCACCACTTCTATTTGATTGGTTCTCACTGCAAAATTGAGGCAAGTATAGCGGGACTGAATGTGTAGCGCATTGAGGTCTTCTCCCTGTGCAAAGAAAGCTTGCAACTCGGTGGTGTCGCCCCGTGAGATAATGGACGCTAATTCAGATTGACCGAAACCTGCTGTCCAAAAACTTAGACAAAGTGATAATGCGATGAGTAATTTCATGTTGTTTGTTGTTTAAATGATGAATAAAAGTGGGGTTAAAATGAAAATGAAAATAATTAATCAAAATGAAAATTGGAGTCAAAGTGAAAATGGTGACAGAAGATTGAAACCTAAAAAATACATTGCAAAGATGAAGGCTTGAATACAGGCTGGAAAGTTTGATTGTTCAAGCTTGCGATTTTGATGATGAAAACACCATTTTTAGGCACGAAGCCATTCATCCCAAAAAAGCTAGCTTTGATCGCCAATTTGATGGCATTGACGAAAGAAATGTGTCGAACAGAATGGAAAGTCCTAGTTTTGAGGCAAAACAATCACATATGAAACAACGCAAACCATACGGCAAATACTTATTCATCGTAGCTAATGTATTATTCTGGGGTATTTTCATGCACAATGTGATCGTAGAGTACTACGAAAATGCCGAGTTCTACGAAAAAATGGAAATGCTAAAAGAACAGGGCGAATACGAAGCCTATTTAGCAGCAAGTACCGAAGATAAAAGAGTGATGCGAAGCTTTTCTGTTCCAAAGGAGCGTTTGGAAGAACACACTGCTTGGGCTTGCATCGAAAGAACCCTCCGACTGTTCTTACCTTTTATAGCATTGATTTATATTAATTGGCTACTCTTAATTCCTAGATTTTTGGCTAAAAAAGCATACTGGAAATACAGTTTGGGCTTGCTAGCTACGCTATTGGGTATGAGTTTTCTCCTTAGTTTTCACGAAGTTTTTGGTGGAACCTCACAGTTCATAGCAGGTGGTAATGTTATTTTTACTTTCGACTCCATTATGGAAGCTACTGGTGCGAGTTTGATGGCACTGGGTTTTTCGACGCCTATTTATTTGTCTTACAGTTGGTTCAGCCAGCAAAATCAAATCAATCTACTAGAAAATAAGCGATTGAATACGGAACTGGCACTACTTAAAAGTCAAATCAATCCGCATTTTTTCTTCAATACGCTCAACAATCTATACGCCCTGACACTGGATAACTCTGCACTCGCTTCCACGGTCATCCTAAAATTATCGGACTTGATGCGCTATACGATCTATGAGGGGCGAGCCGCACAGATTGAATTGTGGCAAGAAATTGAATGCTTAGAAAACTACATCAGCTTACAGCATATTCGGACACAAAAAGCCGTAAATGTCCAGTTCAAACAGTCCGTAGATGATGATAAAATCGCCATACCACCACTCCTTTTTTTGGGCTTCCTAGAAAATGCGTTTAAACACGGCGTGGATGGTTTGCGCCAAGATGCTTTTGTATCGGTTGATCTTTTGGTCGAAAAAGGACATTTGTATTTTAGCATCCTCAATAATTACGATCCCGAAGAGCGTCCCGTCGGTGGTGGCACGGGACTCGATAATGTGAGACGTCGGCTTGCTTTACTCTATCCAAATCAGCACGAATTAGAGATCGTGGATGAGCATAATGTTTTTAGAGTAGATTTGAGTATAGCACTTTAGAAATAATCCGCTTTTCAGATGTTGGATTGAAGAACGGCGAGAAGTCAGATGCTCATCCAATTTACTAGTAGACATTGGCGTAAAATAAACCACCGAGGCACTCGGCAAACTAAGCTAATATGTTGATTGTCAGATGTCAAACTTTATTGTCTTTGTTCCTTTGCGGCTAAATGTCCACTAGTAAGTATGTGACCATATATTAAAAATTAGGACGGTAATAAGCCTCAGTTTTGTTGACATTTTACTTGAAAACAGCTTAAGCCAATGCAAGGAATTCACGCAACGGGTATGCTTGGTAAATCCCTTCGGACGGCAACACAAATTTTTCTAGAAAAATTTGTATTGCCGTACATAAAAATCTCTTGAGCATACTTATTGCGCGATTTCAGGAACTTTACGAGGACTTATTTTGAACAGTACAAGACTTCGTACACACCTAATTTACAATTGTACAATTCAACAATTACACAATTCGACAATTCAACTCAATGCTAAAATACCTAATCATTGATGACGAACCACTGGCGCATCAGGTGATCGAAAAATACAGTGCAGATTTGCCTTATTTGGAGAAGGTAGGCAATTGTTTTGACGCCATCGAAGCACTAGCATTCCTCAACCAGCATCCAGTGGATTTGATTTTTTTAGATATTCAAATGCCTAAATTGAAAGGTTTGGCCTTTTTGAAGAGCCTGAGCAGCCCACCAAAAGTCATTTTAACAACCGCCTATAAAGAATACGCATTGGAAAGTTACGAACTGAACGTTTTAGATTATTTACTCAAACCCTTTTCCTTCGAGCGTTTCCTGAAAGCCGTCGGCAAAGCACTCCAGCAGCCTATTGCTGTTCATCCAACGACTACGCCATCCGAAACAATCACCCATATTTTTGTGAAAGGCGACAAACAATACCATCAACTGCTACTATCGGATATTTTATACGTTGAAGCTTATGGCGGTTACATCAAAATTCATCTCGACCAGCAGATGATTCTCTCACACGATCAACTATCGAGTTTTGCGCAAAAGCTACCATCCGACCAATTTTTGCGCGTACACAAATCTTTTGTCATCGCCCTAAAAAAAATCGAACGCATCGAAGGGAATCGCTTATTCATTCGGGAAAAGGAAATTCCAATCGGTGGGAAATATCGCGCAGTCATTCAGGATTTATTGAAGGCTTGATGTGGACTAGTGTGGCTATTGGTGGTTAGCTGTTGGCTAGTCGATTCCCATTGCTGGATAAATTTTGCTTATATCTTGTGAGAAGTTGTCCAGTAACTTGCCGTTACTGGACAACAAGTGAACCCAACTTTGCTGACTACCACTTATTTGAGTGCAAGTGCAAAGAGTGACCAGAACGCTTGCACTCATTACTTCTCCCCTACTCTTTCCAAAAAGGAATAACGGCCAACTTCTCCAACACCAGCGTATCTTTTTTTTCCTGCCAAACTTTATGATCTATAGAAAGTAGATGATACCCAAAGTCAAGGTGTCGAATATCCAATGCCGTGTAAATACCCTTTTCTTCGCGATTGGGATGCGTCAGGTAATAATAGGCAGCATCTTGGTACAAACTATCATCAATTTTGACGGTGTACAACGAGCTCAGACACTGCAATAAACTGTCGGGAGCAGCCTCTTCTACGCTCGGATCGTCCATACTGAGACCATCTTTAAATAAGATACCACTGATGATACCACGCTTTTTACTGGGTTCGTAGTCGCAGATTTGCAAGAGGCTTTCATTGCTACGCACATTATACCTGATAAAAAGTGGTAAGTTATTGGTGGCAATGGTAGCGGAGGGAATGCTTGCGTCCCAAATCAAGTCTTCTTCGGTGCGCATATCATCATAACTATTGCTGTAAGTCTCGTTATCAGGGTTCTCATCAGGATAGAATATTTCGTGTTCATATTTAAAAAAAGGAAGTAAAATCATACCAAAGATAAAGAAATTAAACAAAGCCCTAGACGGCCAGACACCAATGTAGGACACCAAATGGTAATAAATCGAACGATAAAGGAAAGACAAAGTAATCGTCCCGACGATGATATACACCCATTTGTAAACTTTACTGATTCGTTTAAGCTTTTTGATTACACCTACAAATAAGGTGTCAATGGCATAAAGTAAGCTCATTAGCGCATAAAGGATTATAATAATTAAAGCAGTAATCCTAAAAATTTTGGACAATAAATTATCAAAGTCGAAAGGTTCAGCTATTGCATTGATGACAGTTATGAAGAGAGATAAACTCAAAAACCAACAAAACAAAGAGATGAGCATGAAGATAATCAAAAACGCAAAGGAAAATACCGCACTACTCACTTGATCTACCCGAATCAACAGTCGATCTAGGGAAAATAGTTTCTTTTTCAATCGCTGTTCAAAAAGGGGTGCATATCGCAATCGCTTAAAATCTACTGCTGGCTGCACCGAGCGCAAACCAATCGTACCAATCCAAAACCCACGCATCAAAATATGAAAAACGAGACTGACAATGAGGGCATAGCAACTGAGTTTTAGAATGCCCCAAAAAGTGAAGAAGATGCCCTGCATCTGGTTTTCTAGATAAAAATGCAGTTGGACGTATTCCTTAACTTGATCCAACTGTGCCTGCCCCTGTGCCAATAGAAAGATAGAGAAGCCAGAAATTAGTAGTTCTAAATTCCAGCTTTCCTGTTGTAGGCGTTCTAACCAGTCTGATATGTTTTGCTTATTGTTCATTGTTAAATACAAGAGTTACTACACCACCTGACGAGGATCAACAATCTTTCCAGCCACTGCTACGGCAGCAGCGGTCAAAGGACTAGCTAACATAGTTCGAGAACCTGGACCTTGCCTACCTTCAAAATTACGGTTGGAAGTAGAGACAGCGTATTTGCCCTGTGGCACTTTGTCGTCATTCATAGCGAGACAAGCCGAGCAGCCCGGTTGGCGCATTTTAAAACCCGCAGCCTCCAGCGTATCCACGATACCTTCTTTGTAAGCTTGTGCCTCTACTTGCTTAGAACCAGGTACAATCCAAGCCGTGATATGAGGGGCTTTTTGTTTACCTTTCACAAATTTCGCAACGGCACGCAAATCTTCAATGCGTCCATTTGTGCAGCTTCCGATGAAGACATAATCAACTGCCTTACCAATCATACTTTCGCCCGCCGAAAAGCCCATGTAATTAAGCGACTTAGAGAAGCTTCGTTGCTCGCTTTGTTCTACGCTCTCTAAGCTTGGAATAGCTGCTGTCACTGCCACGCCCATCCCTGGATTTGTACCAAAAGTAATCATTGGTCCAATATCTGATGCCTCAAAATGCAACTCTCGATCAAAGAGGGCATCTTCGTCCGAATAGAGTTGTTGCCACTTTGCCAGTGCCTCTTCCCAATCCGCTCCTTTGGGTGCAAATGTTCGACCTTTTACGTATTCAAAGGTTGTCGCGTCAGGTGCAATTAAGCCACCTCTAGCCCCCATTTCTATACTCATATTGCAAACGGTCATGCGTCCTTCCATCGTCATATCTCGGAACACAGACCCAGCATATTCAACAAAATAGCCCGTCGCACCACTCGCAGAAATCTGACTGATGATGTACAAAATCACATCTTTTGCTGTCACGCCTTCCGTTAGTTCTCCTTCTACATTGATGCGCATGCGCTTGGGTTTGGGTTGCAAAATACACTGTGTTGCCATCACCATTTCTACCTCGCTGGTTCCAATACCAAAGGCAATGCTACCAAAAGCACCGTGCGTGGAAGTATGGCTATCGCCGCAGACAATCGTCATGCCAGGCTGCGTCAAGCCCAGTTGCGGTCCCATCACGTGGACGATACCTTGGTAAGGGTGATTGAGTCCATACAGTTCTACGCCGTGTTTGTTGCAATTTTCAGTCAGCTTATCAACTTGATAGCGCGAAAGTTCTTCTTTGATAGGCAGGTGCTGATCGATAGTCGGTACATTATGATCGGCAGTAGCCACTGTTCGTTCGGGTCGAAAAACGCTGAGTCCCCTTTTTTCCAGTCCAGTGAAAGCCTGTGGAGAAGTGACTTCGTGAATTAGATGACGATCAATATAAAGCACCGTTGGGCCATCTTTGATTTCGGATACGGTATGCGCTGCCCAAAGTTTGTCGAATAGTGTTTTTCCTGCCATGGTTTTAGTTTTTGTATTTGATTAGGAATGCGAAATAAATAGAGTTGCTTTCTTGAACGAGGAGATTTTGTTCTCAGTTTGAGCTTCAAAAACCGCGTATAGCTTAGCTAAGTAACGATAAAACAATAACTTAGAGCATGTTTGGAGCATTATCTTCCTGTAAACCAGTATTTTCCGAACCTGACTTTGAAAATAATCGCTCGTTTATCTCGATAAAGTCGCTATTATTTTCTTCGTCAGAACCGTAAAC
>JBCDKV010000220.1:0-7518 GCA_038746215.1 Bacteroidota bacterium
ATGGAAGAAGCGATGCCACTTTGCGCCTGTATTTTAGTGCCATCCGCAATTTTCAGATGCCCAGAAAAGCCCACTTGCCCACCAATCATACAGTGCTTACCGATCTTTGTACTACCTGCTATACCCGCTTGCGCAGCAATTACGGTATATGCACCGATTTCAACATTGTGCGCAATTTGGACTAGGTTATCAATTTTCACCCCTTTACGAATGATGGTCGATCCCATGGTAGCGCGATCAATGGTCGTGTTAGCGCCAACTTCTACCTCGCTTTCTAGCACAACATTGCCAATTTGAGCAATTTTCTGGTAGCTCCCATCCTCTTTCGGCGCAAAGCCAAAACCATCTGCACCAATTACCGCATTGGCATGAATCATACAGTGATCGCCAATTTCACAATCTGCGTAAATCCTAACACCAGGATAAAGCGTCACATTGTTCCCAATTTTTACACCCTTCCCGATAAAAACTTGTGGATGAATCTTACAATTGAGTCCAATTACTGCATTGGGTGCAATGAATGTAAGACTCCCAATTTGACTACCTTCGCCAATAGTTGCGGATGGATGAATCTCTGCTTGTTCAGAAATACCATTCAAATAATTATTTCGACCATTTTGATACCACTCCAGCAGGGACGCGATGGAGGCGTACACATTACTAACACGAATGAGTGTACAAGGAACGGTAGTTTTGGGCTGGAAATCTTGTCCAACCAAAACGACCGAAGCCTTGGTGTCGTAGATGTAGGACTCGTATTTCGGATTTGCTAGAAATGAAATACTCCCTACTTCACCCTCTTCAATCTTGCTAGGTCTAGAGACAGTTGCTTTTGGATCACCTTCTACTGTCCCATTCAACATCTGAGAAATTGTTTCAGCAGTTAATTGCATGGGGTAAAGGTATAGCGTTTTTTTTTAATTCGGTAAAAGATAGCAGGATTGCTAAGGGAATCGTCGGAAAACTGTTTCTATTTATACTGCAAACGGGATGAATTTGTGTAAGTAGTCGAATTGTAAAATTGTCGAATTGATAATGACGTGCTGTACAATTAGCAGGACTGCTAATTATAGGATGAGAATTAGGGCTGTACGAAGTCCTGTTTTTTCTTAGCATCGTACTCGGAAACAGCCTGAGTCAATGTAAGACAATTGAGCATACTTGTTGCGCGATCTCAGGATCTTTCTCGGACTTGTTCCGAGGGTCGCTCAAAACTCATACACACCTAGAAGGGAATAATCAATTTAGCATTTTTCAATTCATCAATTCTACAAAGTGGTCAAAATGGAAATGTACTTTTTTATCCCAAACGCAGTATAGTACATTATCATTCACACTTCACCAATTTCCCAGATGATAAAACAACGCCATTTCCTACGATTCGCCAAAGATAATGTCCTGCTGCCCAGTGCCTTGTATCGTACCGATATGGCTCATTACCTACATGCAGTGGCTGGCGAAGTACTCGTCTGCCTAGTAGATCATATACTTCGAAGGTGGCAGCAGCGGTGTGTGTCCAATTGAGCTGAAACTCGTCCTGTACTGGATTGGGAAATAATAAATAGCGATCATTATTATTATTTGGAATAGTCGGCGCAAGATTAACGATAATACGGAAAGAACAGCGCATTTCGTTGCCACAATTGTCTTTGAGTTGATAGACAATTTCTGCAATCCCAACGGTAAATTTACTGCCACTGGGTACGCCCTTGATGCGCCTCAAAAAATAGCCTTCCTCACAAGGCACACTGACGCTTGGTTCGTCCCATTCGATATTTACCGTCGCACCAAAAATGGGAACAGTCGCGTAAATATCTGTCGGGCAGGTCATATTGAACACTTGTGCAGTCGTATCTGCTAAAACTGTGATTTCAAAGGAACAGCGTACTGCTTGATCACAAGCATCTTTCACGAGATAAGTGATCTCGTACTGTCCCACCTCAAAGTCACTGCCCCAAGCTTGCCCCACGGTTTGTTGAATAGATAAATCCGAATCTGCGCAGGAAGTTTGTATCAATTTTGGTAGTTCCCACCTAAGCGTCGCGCTATTCCCAGTAGCATAAGCGACCAAATCAGGTGGACACGCGACCTCAAAGATGCTAGTGGTATCTTCCAGCACGGTAATCTCGAAAGCACAATCTGTTTCCTGTCCGCAGGCATCTTTTACGAGATACCTAATTTCATGCTGCCCAACTGCAAAGCGACTACCCCAAGCTGCTCCACTCCGTTGCTGGATGCTTATATTTTGGTCTTCGCAAGAAGTCGTTGATAGTTGTGGTAATTGCCATCGGACAACCGCCGCATCACCACTTGCATAGACAGACAAATCAGGTGGACAGATTACTTCAAATATTTCTTCTGCTGCCACTGCTGTCACTTGAATATTCACGCGATCTATCAAGGAGTAAAAGTTATCTGTTTCAGCTAGCATTCGATCATCCTTTACCCATAAAGCCAGCTCATACCTACCTGTATCCGTAAAACTTACTTCCGTATTCAATTGGTTTCTTGCCCTAAAAATAACTCTGCCGTTACCAGATACTTTTGCCCATTTTACATTTTCAGTCAACCTATTTTCATTGAACCATGCCTGACCTTTCAATTGATAAAATTCATTGACTTGAATACTGGTATCTGCACCTGCATCCACGAAGTAGCCTTTGGTTTTCTTCGCGTAAGGAAATGGTGCTTCGGCAGGTGGATCAAGAAAACGACGAAAAGCATCTTTGCGCCCGTTCCAATATTCATTAGGATGCTGATGCCCAAGTTGTGTAGCGTGAAATAAGATTTTTGGACCTCCAAGCTGATTGAAAGCCGCGAGTGTGGTCGCAGCGGGACACACTTGATCGTTGTAACCAACAATGGCTAGGCTCTGTCCGTTGTATCGGCTGGCAAAATAGCTAGCATCATAGTACTTGATCGCTTTAGCCGCCTGTTCGTATCGCGCAATATTACCTGGATATTTTCGGTTGACTTGCTCTAAATAGTACGGAAATCCGCTTGCTCTGCCGTATCGAGTGCCTTGGTGTTCGGCGTGTGTAGGATTACTGAAAACCAACAAATCGACACTTTCAATCAGCCCAGCGGTCATAATAGCTAATCCGCCTCCTTGGCTTACGCCATTCACGGCTAGTTTCCCGTTGAAATCGCTTCGCGTCTCGATGTAGTCTACTGCCCTGAGGCTAGCAAGAATAGCATAGCGAAAATAGTTTTCCGCTGGATTGATGAAATTATCAGGTTGATAAGGATTTTCAACTTGTTCACCTAGTGGCGCATCATGTATGCTAATTGTCATCGAAATTGCGCCTACCCTTTCTGCAAGTTCTTGTTCTGGTTTAACTAGATTTGGGCGACTGCCATAGGACGGAAGCGTCAGAATAGCAGGATACCGTCCACTCGTTTTGGGAATACTAATATAGCCATATACCCGACGGCGGTCAATCATGCCCAAATTGATGGTGTAAGTGTCAGAGTAGTCAGTGCTACTGTGAAATCGCAGTTTTGGGTCGATGGGTATTTCATTCAACTCACGTTGAGCATTTTCCCAAAAGGCATCAAAATCTGCTGGTTCTGCTTCTTTGGGCTGGATCGCAAAAGTACCGAATACAGCAGCGATGGTGGCGGTATTATTTCCCATCCTAATTTCAAACCAAACGGTTCCTGCGTGGGGCAAACTGAAGAAAACGTTATAAGTTTTGCCCGCTTGCATAGGAATCTCGCCAACTTCAATTGGGGCAACATTGGGTGCATGGCGAATGCGAAATTCAGCTATACCCGTCTGAAAAGCTTCCACATTGAAGCTCATATAGTCGTCTACTTCAA
Organism: Bacteroidota bacterium; assembly: GCA_038746215.1. Classification (GTDB taxonomy): domain Bacteria; phylum Bacteroidota; class Bacteroidia; order Chitinophagales; family Saprospiraceae; genus JAAUTG01. The sequence goes on from JBCDKV010000220.1 coordinate 3,823, forward strand.
AGGTATTGTCCGTTCGGCTGGTACTCAATTGGAAAGCTGATTGAGCAAGAGATATGGAGCAGTAGGTGCTACCGAGTAGTAATATCAGCGTAATCTTTAGTAGTGGCATAATGTGTATTGCTGCTTGTGTCGATGTAGTCTGTGTACACCAAAGTTAAGCAATACAATATCTAATATATATTAAAATTGATTATGTCAGGCATATCTAAATCCTTCATTGATATATAATATATTATAATATGTATTTATTTGTTATGTAACTATTTGAATAATAGGAAAACAAGTAATTAGGAAAGAATCATAATGTATCAAAGCAACAAAAAAATACAATTAAGCCAAATTAGCAATAAAAATATTTTGACAATTTGATGACAAAAAAAAGAATGGCTGTTAAAGCACCATTTGAGGTCGAAAATCTACTGTCTCAAGAATCGGGCTTTACTCAATTTATGTTCTTGACAGCTTCTACTGCAAACCCTAATACGTTTACACCAGCTAAAGAATCCTTGCGGGTATACTGCTCAAAAGTAATTTGATGCGCTCCTGCCTCTTTGAAAAATGCACCTTGCTGTAGATTGACACGCAGCAAACAATCCTCCTGACTACACTTCCCGTACCATTCACCCAATTTATTAGCCATATCAATGCTGATGCGACTATCTACGGTGCGACCACTCGGATAGGTCGTCTGAATCATGGTATAGAGATTTTGAAAAGGAAATTGCGTGCTGTGGCGAATATCTAAATAAAGGTTGTACTGCGCCTCGGTATCGTCGATTTGGAAAGTGAAGGAAACCGCATCATCATAAGTCCAAATACTATTGGCTATGATCTTTTCTTCCTGATAAAGATAATTGGGCTGGCAGGCAAGACAAGACCACAAAAGACCACAAAAAACGATTTGTTTTCGTACCAATGCGCTACTGATTTGTTTCCTAAACTGCATATATATTTCCATTTTGAGACTTGTATTTGTACCTTTTCATTTAGAACTTGTCGGGATTTTTCCTCCAAAATGTAGCGATCATCAAGCGTTCTGACGTGTTGTATTTATACTCCGTTCGGGATAAAAAAATGCATTTTACGCTGTTGATATTTTTAAGCACAAACTATTACATGTACTTTCAAATTTGGCGGTATCGAGCCTGCCAAATTTGATCAAGGTTTTTTCAGCGAGAATCGCTTCTTTGTCCTTAAAAAATCTTGATTCGCTGAGGAGGTGTCGACCTCCTCCTCAGCGAAAACTTACCCTAAAATTTAGCGGTAAATGATGTGAATAACACCTACCTTCTTTCAAAAATGAAAGCACTTTTTCACCCCGTTTGCAGTATATACTAACGAAATGCATACAGCGTGTATTCTGCCGAATGAAATGAGATGTGCGATCATCAAAAAAAATGGCGAAGCCACATTGACCTCGCCATTTTTTGCGCTTTCGTCAAGTAGTGAGTGGCGAGCAACAAACGCCGGCTCATTGCTCCGACTCACTATAAAAGCAACGTTAAAATTAGTTACTGGCAAAGCTAGAGAATTTCTTTGAAAAAGCCACATATGGTAAAAAAATTAATTTGTCCGCATTGAATTTAAGCCTAACTTTAGCCTAATTTCTAGCAAATCGAAACATAATTGGTTTGAAAATACTTTATTGGATTCCTACAATTTTATTCTATTTTACTTTTGGAGCAGTACTAGGGCTGTTTCATATTGCGCAAGTCATTGCTTTGCGAATTGGCTATCAGGCACACAAATCAGTCGTGGATGCTATGGTGGTTTGTTTGAATGCTAGTTTACTAGTCGTAGGAGCAAGGCGAAAAGTGGTCAACCAAGCAGGAAATCTATCCAGAGCGCATCCAGTCATCATTGTCAGTAATCATCAGAGTATGTTTGATGTCCCTGCTTTGGGTAATATTTTCAGGAAAAACCATCCTAAATATATCGCCAAGGATAGTTTGGCCAAGGGCGTACCTAGTATCTCGATCAACATTCGCAAAGGAGGTTCTATTGCGATCAACCGTAAGGATAAAGAAAGTGCGTCGAAAGCTATTTTGGCATTTACAGACTATTTGAATCAAAACAATTTCTCAGGTAGCATCTTTCCCGAAGGCACGCGATCAAAAGATGGCAGCGTAGCTATGTTTCGCCGAGGTGGGTTAAAGGTGATGATCGAAGCTATGCCCGATGCGACTATTGTACCCGTCGCCCTACAAAATTTTTGGAAAATTGGGCGATACAGAATGAAGCCTATTCCTTTCGGTATTGCCTTGCGCTGTACCGTTCTACCGCCCATTGATCGAGCAGACAAGACCCCCGAAGAAATTATAGAACTGCTGGAGTCACAAATTCGAGCCACCGCAGAGTCTACGAGAACATGAGTGGGAACGGCGAATGATTGCCAAGTCGATCTATGCTGCAAACGGGATAAATCTGTGCAGATAGTTGAATTGTAAAATTGTTCAATTGTAGAATTGATAGTGACGTGCTGTATAAGGAATGGTAGACAAATAAATTTACATTTTGACTCGCTCTTTTTTCCTCACCCAGCGTTATAAAAAGCCTTACAGAACGTAGGCTATGCGCAGTTTTTATGCCTCGGTTAAGAAAAAAATAGCTGCCTCAAAATTTGTAAATTTATTTATATCCCATTCCTAATCAGCAACTTCTGCTAATTGTAGGATGGGAATAATCAATTTAACATTTTTTCAATTCAGCAATTCTACAAAGCGATCAAAATTAAGATGCACTTTTTTGTCCCGAACGGAGTATATACAATCCTTGAGGCAATCAAGGTGCTAGCCGCTCAATCACCCAGTTCTGTGCTTTATCTAAGCGGTATCGAATGCGATCGTGTAAACGACTGGATCGTCCTTGCCAAAATTCTATGACTTGTGGACGTAGCAAAAAACCGCCCCAGTGTGGTGGACGTGGTAGTTTTTCTGCTTCGGCATATGTTTTTTGTAGTTGTTCTACTTGCTGCTCCAAAATGCTTCGATCTTCAATGACGCGACTTTGCGGCGATGCCCACGCACCAATTTGACTACCTTTAGGACGAGATTGGAAATAAGCTTCTGAGGCGGCAGTGGGTATTTTTTCTACGCTACCCTGTATTCTAATTTGCTGTTCTAGGTCTAGCCAGTTGAACACGAGTGCTGCCTGTGGATTTTCAAGCAATTCTTTTCCCTTTTGGCTTTCGTAGTTCGTGTAGAAAATAAATCCTTCTTCGCTAATTCCTTTGAGCAAGACGACTCGCGCAGAGGGTCTGCCAGATGCGTCTGCGGTAGCTAAGGTCATGGCATTGGGTTCTTTGATAGCGGCTGCTATGGCAGCTTCCATCCAAGTTTTGAACTGACGGATGGGATCATCTGCCACTTCCGATCTTTCCAAGGTAGATTGCTCATAGCTTTCCCGTAAATCTTGAACGATATTATTCATAATTATTATTTCAAAATTGTGATGGTTTAGAGCTTGTTTAGAGGGCTATCTTCCTGTAAACCAATATTTTATGAACCTGACTTTGAAAATAATTGCTGCTAACCCATCCGCGAAGCGGTTCTCTCGCTTAAATATTCACTGAATATTTACCTAAAGGATCGCTCATTCATCTCGATAAAGTCACTATTATTTTCTTCGCCAGAACCACAAACTACTGATTCACAGTTCAATCCTACTCCAAACAAGCTCTCAATTTTGAGATAGAAA